>NZ_JASCXL010000190.1:0-10141 GCF_030010595.1 Streptomyces sp. CC224B
GACCATCTACCTGGCCGGACTCCACCTCGCCGCCATCTTCATCTGGTCCGCGCGGTGATCCGAAGGAAACGCCCTAGGCGCTGTGCCCACCCGTCCCGCCCAGCGGGACGATTGCCCACAGCGGGGAAGGTGGAGTGCAGGGCGCCCCGCCCCTGCGCTCGGCGTGGTCCCACCCGCCCGCCCCCGCCGTGGTCCCAGGCGGTGCCAGCCGCACGGCTGGACTTCAGGTCTGGCTTACCGGTGAAGCAGCACAGTGCGCTGTGCCCACCCCTTCTTCAAGCCCTCACCTCACCGCACAGGCACGCTCTGACAGCACCAGCCGCAGCACTCCGGGTCGGCTCAGGCGGACAGGGCACGGGCGACGACGGCGAGAAAGCGCTCCGCGTCGGGGCCGGGCTGGCGAAGCTGGGTGTTACGGGTGGGCGGGTGGGAGAACCGCCGCGGTAGCGGCGGAATGGGTACGGCGGGTGAGCGCTCCGCGTCGGGGCCGGGCCGGCGAAGCCGGGTGGTACGGGTGGGTGGGTGGGAGGGGCGCTGGTGACGACGGCGGGGAGGCGCTCTGCGTCGGGGCCGGGCTGGCGAAGCTGGGTGTTACGGGTGGGCGGGTGGGAGGGGCGCCGCGGTAGCGGCGGGAAAGCAAGTGGGGCGGTGGGGGAGGCCCAGCCTCACCCACCGCCCCGCCGCATCGAGCCGAAGGCTCCCCGCGTCGAGCCGAAGGCTTACAGCCCGTACTTGGCCCGAGCCTCCTTCACCGCAGCCCCCGGCACCTCCCCGCGCCGAGCGAGCTGCGCGAGCGCCGCGACCACGATGGACTCGGCGTCGACACCGAAGTGGCGGCGGGCCGCGTCCCGCGTGTCGGACAGGCCGAACCCGTCCGCGCCCAGCGACGAGTAGTCCTGCTCGACCCACTGCGCGATCTGGTCGGGCACCTGCCGCATGTAGTCGGAGACGGCGAGGACGGGCCCCTCGGCGCCCTGCAGGGCCTGGCGTACGTACGGCACGCGCTCCTCGCCCCGCAGCAGCGCCTCGTCCGCGTCCAGGGCGTCGCGGCGCAGCTCCGTCCAGGAGGTCGCGGACCACACGTCGGCGGCCACGCCCCACTCCTCGGCGAGCAGCCGCTGCGCCTTGAGGACCCAGTGGATGGCCGTACCGGAGCCGAGGAGCTGGATCCGCGCGGCGTCGGCGGCGGGGGACAGCCCCGCCGACTCGGCCGTGTTGAAGCGGTACAGGCCCTTGATGATGCCCTCGTCCACGCCCGCGGGCTTCGCGGGCTGCGGCATCGGCTCGTTGTAGACGGTCAGGTAGTAGAAGACGTCCCGGTCCTCGGCGGTCTCGCCCGGCTTGGCCTCGCCGTACATGCGGCGCAGGCCCTCCTTGACGATCGCGGCGATCTCGTACGCGAACGCCGGGTCGTACGACAGGGCGGCCGGGTTCGTCGCGGCGATCATCGGCGAGTGGCCGTCCGCGTGCTGGAGGCCCTCACCGGTCAGCGTGGTGCGGCCGGCGGTGGCGCCGATCAGGAAGCCGCGGCCGAGCTGGTCGCCGAGCTGCCACATCTGGTCGGCGGTGCGCTGCCAGCCGAACATCGAGTAGAAGATGTACAGCGGGATCATCGGCTCGCCGTGCGTGGCGTACGCGGTGGACGCGGCGATGAAGTCCGCCATCGAACCGGCCTCGGTGATGCCCTCGTTGAGGATCTGGCCGTTCGTGGCTTCCTTGTAGAACATGAGCTGGTCGCGGTCGACCGGCTCGTACGTCTGGCCCTTGGGCGAGTAGATGCCGAGGGACGGGAACAGCGACTCCATGCCGAAGGTGCGCGCCTCGTCCGGGACGATCGGCACCCAGCGCTTGCCGGACTCCTTGTCGCGGACCAGGTCCTTCAGGAGCCGGACCAGCGCCATGGTCGAGGCGACCGACTGCGAGCCGGAGCCCTTGTCGAAGGCGGCGAAGGCCTTGTCGGCGGGGGCGGGCAGCGGCGCCACGGCGTGCGTGCGGCGGGCCGGGGCCGGGCCGCCGAGGGCCGCGCGGCGCTCCTGGAGGTAGCGGACCTCGGGGGAGTCGGCGCCGGGGTGGCCGTAGGGGACCACGCCGTCGACGAACTGGGAGTCGGAGATCGGCAGCTCAAGAAGGTCGCGCATGTTCTTGAACTCGTCCGTCGTCAGCTTCTTCATCTGGTGGTTCGCGTTCTTGGACGCGAAGCCCTCACCGAGGGTGAAGCCCTTGACGGTCTGCGCCAGGATGACGGTCGGCGCGCCCTTGTGCGCGAGGGCCGCCTTGTACGCGGCGTACACCTTGCGCGGCTCGTGGCCACCGCGGGAGAGGTGGAAGCACTCGAGGATCTTGTCGTCGCTCAGCAGCTTCGCCATCTCGACGAGCGCCGGGTCCTTGCCGAAGAAGTCCTCGCGGATGTACGCGGCGTCACGTGTCTGGTACGTCTGCACCTGCGCGTCCGGCACCTCGCGCAGCCGGCGGACGAGGGCGCCGGTGGTGTCGAGCGCGAACAGCTCGTCCCAGGCGTTGCCCCACAGCGACTTCACGACGTTCCAGCCGGCGCCGCGGAACTGGGCCTCCAGCTCCTGCACGATCTTGAAGTTGGCGCGCACCGGGCCGTCGAGGCGCTGGAGGTTGCAGTTGATGACGAAGGTCAGGTTGTCCAGACCCTCGCGGGCGGCGAGCGCGAGGGCCGCCGTCGACTCCGGCTCGTCCATCTCGCCGTCGCCGAGGAACGCCCACACGTGCGAGGCGGAGACGTCCTTGATGCCGCGGTTCGTCAGGTAGCGGTTGAAGCGGGCCTGATAGATGGCCGACAGCGGGCCGAGACCCATGGAGACCGTCGGGAACTCCCACAGCCAGGGCAGCCGGCGCGGGTGCGGGTACGACGGCAGGCCGTTGCCGCCCGCCTCCTGGCGGAAGTTGTCCAGGTGCGTCTCGTTGAGCCGGCCGTCGAGGAAGGCGCGGGCGTAGATGCCGGGCGAGGCGTGGCCCTGGATGTAGAGCTGGTCGCCGGAGCCGTCGCCCTCCTTGCCGTGGAAGAAGTGGTTGAAGCCGGTCTCGTACAGCCAGGCGGCGGAGGCGAAGGTGGCGATGTGGCCGCCGACGCCGTACTTGGAGCCGCGGGTGACCATCGCGGCCGCGTTCCAGCGGTTCCACGCGGTGATCTTCCGCTCCATCTCCTCGTCGCCGTCGATGACGGGCTCGGCGGCGGTGGGGATGGTGTTGACGTAGTCCGTCTCAAGAAGCTTGGGCAGCGCCAGGCCCGCGCCCTCGGCGCGCTCCAGCGTGCGGCGCATCAGGTACGCGGCGCGGTGCGGCCCGGCCGCCTGGGTCACGGCGTCCAGGGAGGCCTGCCATTCGGCGGTCTCCTCCGGGTCGCGGTCCGGGAGCTGGTCGAGCTCGCTCGGCTGGATGCGGGAGGGGTCGGTCATGACGCCGCCTTCCTGAGTCGGAGGGGTTCCCGTGCCTGAGTCGGGCGGGGTCCCTTAACGGAAAGGGTCGGGGGTGCCCTTGGTCTTTGGCAGGACAGGGCGCGGGGCTCGGTGGAGCCCGTCGACGACTGTAAGCCCGCGATCGATGATCGATCAAAGCGTTGAGCGGAAAACTTCGCTGTACAGGCAAAAGTAGGCACAGGGTGCCACAGTGCGGGGCACCCGGTGCCTTCATTTCGTAGGATACGCGCAGGTGAGACCACCTTTGAGCGCGGTTCGCACGGAATGAGCGGCCGTTCCGCCGAAGCTGGGTCACCGCGCTGCCGCCTGGGCCGAGGCCCCGCAGGGGGCGGCCCGGGCCGAAGGCTCCGCACGGCGGCGGGGGGGGGGCGGGAAACATCACGCCCCGCGACCCGCCCGGAGGCCTACGCGCCGCTGTCCGGCCGCGGCGCGCACCCCAGGACGTGCGCCTTCACCAGCTCCGCGATCCGCGGGTCCCGCGCCTGGAACGCCTGGACGAGGGCCTCGTGCTCCTCCGCGTACGACTGCTGCACGGTGCCCAGCCAGCGGATGGACAGGGCCGTGAAGACCTCGATGCCGAGGCCCTCCCAGGTGTGCAGCAGCACCGAGTTGCCGGCGGCCCGCACCAGCTCGCGGTGGAAGGCGACCGTGTGCCTGACCTGCCCGGTGCCGTCCTTGGCCCGGTCCGCCTCGTACAGGGCGGCGACGTGCGGCTGGAGGGCCGAGCAGTCCTCGCCCAGGCGGTCGGCGGCGAGCTCCGCCGCGATGGCCTCCAGGCCCGCGCGGACGGGGTAGCTCTCCTCCAGGTCGGCCGCGGTGAGGTTGCGTACCCGTACGCCCTTGTTGGGGGCGGACTCGATCAGGCGCAGGGACTCCAGCTCCCGCAGCGCCTCGCGCACCGGGGTCTGGCTGACCTCCAGCTCGACGGCGATGCGCCGCTCCACGATCCGCTCACCCGGTTTCCAGCGACCGCTGACGATGCCTTCCACGATGTGCTCGCGAATCTGTTCGCGCAGCGAGTGAATGACGGGGGCGGTCATGGAGGCTCCTCAGGCAGGACGTGGCCCGTGGGTGTCGGCAGGCCCTTAGACAATACGGCCGCACGGCACCCGGGAAGCGGCCGGAGCGTTGCGGCGGCAGGTGAAGCTCGTAACAGCGGGCCGCGGCTCCCGCCCGTGCGCGGGACAGGGGCCAGATCCAGCCGTTCGACGCTCCCGGCCCCGGTACCCCTTGGGGCGCTTCGCACCCGCAACTAGAGTCACTGACGTGCCGCGCGGGACGGCACGGCCGACGGGATGCGTACGGCGCCGGCACCTTGCAAGCCAGCCGTCGCGGCACGGGCTGTGGTGACACGGCCTGTGGTGACACGGGGGAGCGGATAGTGACGCACAAGGATCTCGCGGCCGACCACGTCGACCTGACCAAGCTGGCCGACGAACTCGACGACATGCAGGAGTACCTGAACCGGCAGGTCAGGCGCATGGACGGCGTCGTCGACGCGATCGAGGCGGGTTGGCGGGGCCCCGCGGCCCGCGAGTACCGGAAGCTCCACCGGTCGGCCGCCGAGGACGCGGTCCGCATCCGGGAGGTCATGCGACGGCTCGAACAGGCGGTACGGCTGAGCCGGGACGGCTTCACGGACCTCGAGCTGGAGCTGATGTCCCGGTTCAGGGAGGTCCGGGTCGATGTCGCGGCCGAGGCGGACCAGCTGTCCACGCCGGTCGGGACGGACGCCTCGGCGCCGCCGCGGCCGCCGAGCGGTCTCGACAGCCTGTGACCGCGGCCGCGGGGCCCGCGGCCATCCCGACGACATCAGCCGGACCAGGGGGCACCTATGCCGGGCGGCAACGCCGACGAAGAGCACATAGCGGTCACGTTCGCGACGCTGGAGCAGTTGGCCGGTGAGCTGGAGGACATCCTCCGGTTGCTCAACGGAAGGCTGGAAAACCTCTATACGCGACTCGTGCCCGTGGTCGCCTCCTGGCAGGGGGAGGCCCGCGAGGCGTTCCTGCGCGAACTCGACACCTGGGACCACTCGGCGCGGGACCTGGAAGCCGCGCAGAAATGGCTGCACGAGGTCGTCACCGGCGGCCACCGGAGCTATGCCTCCGCGCACCAGGCGGTGCTGCGCGGCTGGGGCGGCGCCTGATGGGGGACCGGCGGCCCACGGACGAACAGCGCAGACAGGAGCAGGCGGCCGCGCGCACGCCCTCGCCCAAGACCGCCCCCGGCGGCTTCGACGTACAGCCGCAGCACCTCTACTACACCTCGCTGGTGGTGCGCGACGGCCAGTTCGCCTACGACAAGGGGGCGACGGCGCTCGTCACCACCCTGAACACGTACAGCCAGTCGGCGGGCACGGGCCGGGGCGCGGACGCCTTCTCGGCGGCGTACAAGACGGTGACCGAGAAGTTCCTGGAGCTGTGGGCGAAGAGCGTGGTGAGCGTGGGAGGCGTCAGCGTCGGCCTGACGGACACCGCCAACAAGTACGCCCAGGCCGACTGGCAGGCGCGCCGGATGCAGGGCCTGCCGCCGGTCCAGAGGCAGCCTCCCGCCGTCATCGACAAGCCGCCCCGCTACGGCCCGGTCAACGACATCAAGTGGTCCGGCACGGGCGAGGACGCGGACTCCTGGGAGATCTCCGGGGTGCTCGGCGAGGTGCCGGACTTCCTCGCCGACGTGATCAGGCCCGCGATCGAGCACGGGCTCAGGCTCGGCAAGATGCACGAGATCACGCCCGGCGCCCGGGAGGACGAGTTCAGGGGCATGGCCGTGGCCTGGCGGGCGGTCGCGAAGGACGCGAAGGCGGCGTCGGACGACTTCAACAAGGCCATCAAGTTCATCACCAACAGCCAGGGCAACGACGAGTGGCAGGGCGCGATGAAGGCGTTCTGCCAGACCATCTGGGGCACCACCGAGTGGGGCAGGACCTACGACGCCCAGGGCAACCGGGCCTCCATGGGCCGTAGCTGGAAGACGAACCGCCAGGTGGCGCCCGCGAAGCAGCGGCCCGTCATCGAGGTCCTCCGCCAGACCGCCGACACCGTGCAGGAGGCCCTCGACCACCTGGCCCAGGTGGCCGTCACCAGCCGGGAGACCAAGACCCGGCTCGCCAAGGAGGCCGCGCAGGCGACGGTGAAGGACCTGACGACGGGCCTCGACCCGCTGGAGCTGGCCCGGCTCGCGGCGACCGCCGCGTTCGGCGAGATCGTCATGACGTTCCGCTCCCACATGGACAGGGCCGCCGCCGACGCGGTGGTGGACTCCTACCACCAGGCCTTCGACGAGGCCGCGGCCAAGCTCAAGGCCCGGGAGACCGAACTGGACGAGGCGCTGCTCAGCGTCCCCACGTTCCGCGCGGAGGAGGCCCGCGCGGAGGCGTACGGCGCGCGTTCCCTGAACGAGTTCAAGAAGGAGCACAGTTGGCAGCGCCCGGAGAGCCCGGTGCCGTACAAGTACAGCCTCGATCTGGCGACCGAGGAGGAATTGTACGGTGGTCACAGCGTGGACAAGCATGTCGGCAAGACGGATATGCAGTTGACGCAGCGGTTGCGGGACCAGGCGGATGGATCGGGCAAGCCGGATATCCCCGGTGCCTCTACCTTCACCAACCTGGAATCGGCACAGAAATATACGCAGTACAATATCCGGGCGAACTCCGCAGAAATCGACAAGTGGCTTCAGGGTAATCCACCGCATCCCTCCAAGAAGGGTTTCTCGGTGGCATCGGTCAATGACGGGAGTCTCGCGGTTCCGCCTGTCACCGGGCGTATCG
The DNA here is from genome assembly GCF_030010595.1 of Streptomyces sp. CC224B. Classification (NCBI taxonomy): domain Bacteria; kingdom Bacillati; phylum Actinomycetota; class Actinomycetes; order Kitasatosporales; family Streptomycetaceae; genus Streptomyces; species Streptomyces sp. CC224B. Next base: position 7,222 of record NZ_JASCXL010000190.1, read on the forward strand.
CGAAAGTGGTGAACAACCACCCGACGCCACCGAGGGACGCCAACGGAGTGGAGACGGTGCTCAAATACGAGCCGAGGCTGGACCCGCCCTTCGTCGTCCTGACGTCCATGCCCAAATGATGTGCGAGGAGACAGCGATGGTCGAACCGGACGAGCGTTCGTGGGCCGAGGCGATCGGGGCGTACGAGTCCGGACGCCGCATCATCAAGGTGACTCGCAGGGAGCACGAGGACTGGGCCCTGGATGTACATACTCTGATGAGGGGAGACACGCCGGACGCTCGTGGCTGGGCCGTGCTGGACTCCTATGACGCCGAGGACGAGTTCGACCGGCTCGATGACCCGTTCTACCCCTTCACTCTGCTGCCGGACGACACCGAGAAGGCAGCGGAACTCAGGCTCCGGCTGCGGGAGATTCCACGTTCCTCCGCCAAGCGGTTCCTGGTGGTGCTGACGACGCTTGGGCTCAATTTCGCGAGAGATCCAGACTTCGAGGAACGCAGGCCCGGACTCGAAGAGCAGGTGGATGTCATACTGTCGCGCTTTCCGGAAGGTTCCCGCTTCTATGTCAACACGGGACCTGAAGACGCTGCCATGGATTACTACCAGCAAGTACCCGGCTGCTGTCCCCTCACCGATTACGACTGGGAGCTGGGCATGATCCTCGTCTCCGAGACAGAGGTCGGGATGGTCTGGGCCTTCCTCCCGCTGTGACCCACTCCGAAAAAAGGAGCCCCGTGCGCACCCGTACCGCCACCTACCCCGACCGCGAAACCGCCCAGTGGGCCACCCAGCACGTGGTCAACCGGAACGAGCAGGTGATCCACCGCTGGCTTGCGCAGTCCACGCGGCGGCGGCTGGTGATCGAGGCCGCGTGGCCGTCCCGGGAGGAGGCCGTGGGGCGGGTGCTGACGCAAGGGATGATGCTGGCGGGGCGCGGGGCCGTCGACGTGCGGGCCGCCCGCGTGGTGCTGCGCCGGGAGCCGGCGGCGGCGCACGGGTTCGCCGTGCACGCCAGTTTCCCCCTCTACGTATGAAGGCGGTGGACCGACCGTGGCGCTGACACCCCTCGCACACGACCGCAGCTACGGCGAGCTGGACGAGGTCCTGCGCGCCTACGTCGGCCAGGCGGCCGACGACACGCGGGAGGAGCCGAGCGCGGCCCTCACCGCCTATCTGCGGCACACCTGGCACACCCGCCCCTGGGCGCTCGCCGTCGCCGAGAGCCAGCTGCGGGAGTACGCCCGTACCCCGCCGGGACGGCTGCGGGTGCGGCTCGGGGAGTTCTACGCCCTGCCGGACGTCGGCCCGGCCGACGCGGACGTCCTGGACTGGCTGGCGCTGCTCGCCGACCACATCCGGCGCAGCGTGGAAGAGGGCCTGGTGCCGGCTCCGGGGAGCCCCGCCACGCACTGGGAGTGGGGCGCCCGCTTCCCGGAGCTGGGGCAGTTCCTCGGCGGCTGGTTCTCGCAGGACATGCCGGACGAGTTCGACGGGCACGAGGCGGCGGTGGACGACTACGCCGCGACGACCGACCGCCGGCTCGTCGCCCGGCTCGTCGGGGAGATCGGGGAACTGCTGGCCCTGGGGCTCGACGAGGCGGAGTACGCCGTCGGCGTCGCCGAGCTGGGCATGGAGGTCGAGGTTCCGGCCCCGTACGGCCCGAGCGGCTGGCTGGCGCTCGTCGCCGCCCGGCTGACGGCGCCCGACTGAGGTGACCGAGACCGCTCGACTGAGGTGACCGGCACCGCCCGACTGGGGCGCCCGGCTGAGGTGATCTGCGGAGCCCGGGCAACGCGTACGGCCCCCGCCCGGGACACTCCGGGCGGGGGCCGTACGCGTACCGCGCAGGGGCCTTACAGGCCGAGCTCGACCTCGAACTCGCCGGCCTCCAGGATGGCCTTGACCGTCGTCAGGTAGCGGGCGGCGTCGGCGCCGTCCACCAGGCGGTGGTCGTAGGACAGCGTCACGTAGGTCATGTCGCGCACGGCGATGGTCTCGCCGAGGTCCGGGTGGTTGACGACCACCGGGCGCTTGACCGTGGCACCGATGCCCAGGATGGCGACCTGGTTCGGCGGCACGATGATCGTGTCGAACAGCGCGCCGCGCGAGCCGGTGTTGGAGATGGTGAAGGTCGCGCCCGACATCTCGTCCGGGCTGATCTTGCTGGTGCGGACCTTGGTGGCCAGGTCGGCGGTCGCCTTGGCGATGCCGGCCAGGTTCAGGTCACCGGCGCCCTTGATGACCGGCGTCATCAGACCCTTCTCGGAGTCCACGGCGATGCCGATGTTCTCCGAGTCGAAGTACGTGATGGTGCCCTCGTCCTCGTTGATGCGGGCGTTGACGACCGGGTGGGCCTTCAGCGCCTGCGCCGCCGCCTTGACGAAGAACGGCATCGGGGACAGCTTGACGCCCTCGCGGGCGGCGAACGCGTCCTTGGCGCGGGCACGCAGCTTCATCAGCTTCGTGATGTCGACCTCGACCACGCTGGAGAGCTGGGCCTGGCCGTGCAGCGCCTTCATCATGTTGTCGCCGATGACCTTGCGCATGCGGGTCATCTTGACCGTCTGGCCGCGCAGCGGGGACGCCTCGATGGCCGGGGCCTTGGAGGCTGCCGCGGGCGCCGACGCGGCCGCGGGAGCGGCGGCGGCCGGGGCCGGGGCGGCCTTCGCGGCCTCGGCGGCGGCGAGCACGTCCTGCTTGCGGATGCGGCCGCCGACGCCGGTGCCCTTGACCGAGCCCAGGCTCACACCGTTCTCGGCGGCGAGCTTGCGCACCAGCGGGGTGACGTACGCGCCCTCGTCGGCCGGGGTGGCCGGGGAAGCGGGAGCGGCGGGAGCGGCGGGAGCGGCGGGCTGCGCCGGAGCGGCCTGGGCCGGGGCGGGCTGCGCCGGAGCCGGGGCCTGGGCGGCGGGGGCGCGT
>NZ_JASCXL010000191.1:0-9820 GCF_030010595.1 Streptomyces sp. CC224B
GGGGGGGGGCCGGGGGGGCGCGGCGCCGCCCGCCGGGGGGGGGGGCGCGGCGCCCCCCGCGGGGCGGGGGCCCCCCCCACCCCTCTCAGATCCCCCGCGGATACGGGAACGACTGGAAGTCGGCGTCGAGCCTGCGCGGCCCGCGCGGCAGCCAGGCCGCGGCGAACCGGACGACCGTCTCCCGGGGCAGCGGCGGATTCGGCGTCTGTGTCGAGGGCTTGGCCACCGACTGCAACGCCCACGCGTACGCGTTGAGCGGGGCGAACGCCGCCCAGCGCGGTCGATCGACGCCCAGCAGCATCATCGCGCGCATATAGGCGTGCCAGGTGTGGTAGCCGACCGGGGCACCGCCGGGCGGCGAGTCCATCGTGTGCACCGGCGAGCGGACGTCCTCGCGGCGCGGGTCGTAGAGCACGCCCTGCCCGAAGTAGGCGAAGGCGGCGACCAGTCGCGGATCGTAGGGACGGTAGAGGCTGTCGAAGACCTCCAGCTGCACGCCCGAGACCACCCGCAGGGGGCCCTCGATAGGCGCCATGAAGGCTTGGAAGTTGCCCGGGTACGCGGGTGACCTGCTCATCTCCTGCCACACGGTGCGGAAGCCGCTCTCGATGCTGCCGCCGACGTGCGCGCCGATGGCCCGGTAGGCGGCGAGCAGTTCGGGCGACGCCTTGTACAGGGCGGCCTCGTCGAGCTGGTACCAGACCTCGTTGGCCCGGCGGTCGCCCAGCATGCCGGGCACGGGCGGCAGGTCCGGTGCCCTCTCCGTGCCGGCGCCGGTGGCGGCCCGCGCCGGGACGACACCCGTGGTCACCAGGCCGGCCAGGGCCGCGGCGCCGACGGAGGCGCGGAGCAGGTCTCTGCGGCCGAGAGGCCGGTCGAGTGAGGGGGCGAGCGGTCGGTCGAGTGGATTCGGCATGGAAGGTCCCCCGCTTCTGTGCGTGTGCGCCCGCGTGGGCCGGACGGGTCGTCGCCCACAGCCCGCCACCGTAGGGCGCCGCGCGTCCTGGGCACCTGGGCCGGGTGTCCTGGCCCTGTCCCGGCCGCGGGCACCACGCCTCGCCGCAGCACGGCCCGCGGTGCTACGGCCCGTGGTGTCAGGAGCGGGCGCGGAGCCCGCGGTCCTGGGTGGCAGTCGTGCCGCGCGTGCCGGCGCAGAGGATCCGCAGCCCCAGGGAGGTCGCCGAGTGCAGGACGTACTTGCCGTCGCGGCGGCTGGTCACGAGGCCGCCGTTCCGCAGCACGTCGAGCTGGTGGCTGGCGCTCGACAGGGCCAGTCCCACCGCCGTGGCGATCTCGGAGGTGGTCCGGCCGTCGCTGCGCCTGACCACCTCCGCCAGTACCGCCGCCCGGGACCGGCCCAGCAGCCGGGCCGTGCCGCCCTCGGTCGCGTGCGTGAGGACCAGCGGGCTTCTGGTCGCGGGGAAGACCAGCACCGGCGGCTGCTCCGCGTCGGCCGGGGCGGTCGGGCGGCGCCAGCAGAAGTACGAGGGGACGAGGAGCAGACCGCGCCCCTGGAGGTGCAGGTCGCGGTCGACGGGATAGTCGACTTCGAGGACAGGGCTGTTCCAGCGGGCGAACGGGCGCAGTCCCTCCAGCAGGGCACGGACGCCGCCGTCCAGCAAGGCCCGGGTTCTGCGGCCGGCGTCGTCCCGGACGACCGCGCGGACCTCGGCCCAGTGCGGTTCCAGCAGGGTCCTGAAGTAGGCGGCGAGTGCGTCGGCCAGCAAGGTGAGTTGGGCACCGTCGCCCGGTCTGCCCAGAGCCGTGGCCCAGCCGGGGAGCGGGTGGGACTCGGCCAGGCGGCCCAGGTCGCGGGTCAGGTGGGAGCGCGGGGTGGCGCGTAGGAGGTCGAGTTCCTCGGGCAGGGCGGCTCCGGTCACCGGTGGGGTGAGGAAGTCCGGGATGTAGCCGTAGCTCGGGACCAGTGTCGCCAGGTGCCGAAGGGAGTGGCGCAGTGGCGCGTCACCCCGGACCCGGTGCCGGGCCGAGCGACGCCAGTGACCGAAGGTGAGCGGCCCCTGCCCGGTCTGCAAGCGGCACAGGCTGCAGACGATCTCCCACAGCGGATCGGGCTCCCGCGCCAGCCGGATGTTCTGCAGGTCGTCGGTGGTGAAGTGAACGCGCAGCATGCCCCCTCCTTCGAAGCCGCGAGGGCTGGGCAACCGCCAGGGAAGACGAACCCCGGCTCCGAGCGGTTGACTCCTCGGCCGGGCGCCCCCGGCACCGCGCGGGCCCTGACGGGCGTCCGGGCCCTGGGCCTCCCGGCCGCCGCCGCTCCGCGTCCGGGAAGAGCGGTGCCGATATGCCGGTACCGCGAGGGGACCAGGCGCGGTGGCCCCCGGGCCGTGTCAGGGGCGTGGGGCAGTGAAGTCGATCCGGGCGGCCGGCAGGACGCGGATGCTGCGGCCGGGAAAGCTGAGGTGCCGGTAGACGGCGGTGTGGTGGGCGACGGCCTGTTCGGAGGCGACGAACCCGTCGACGGCCGGGCGGGCGGAGGTGGTGTGCCCGTCGGCCACCAGCAGCACGTCGTATCCGCGGCTGAGCGCTTGGCGCGCGGTGGTGTCCACGCAGAACTCGGTGGCGAAGCCGGTGACAACCACCTCCGTCACACCGAGGGTACGCAGGAAGGGGTCGAGGTCACTGTCGAGGAAGGCGTCGGCCGAGCCTTTGCGGATGGTCGTCTCACCCTCCAGCGGGGCCAGTTCGGGCACGATGGCCCACCCTTCGGTGTCGGGCTCCAGGCCGGCGCCCTCGTGCTGGACCGCGATGACGGGAACGCCCGCGGCGCGGGCCCGCCGCTCGAGCGAGGCGATGGTGGCGACGGTCTCCCGCGGCCGGTGGGAGAGGGCCACGACGGCGTTCTGCATGTCGATGACGAGTAACGCAGGCACATGAGACATGACGGCACCGTAGCGCCGCGGGCCGGCGCCGGGGCCCCTCAGGCGAACGGCCCGGGGCCGGTGGGCGGGCGGAGGCGACGGGTACGCGTGGTGCGGCGGCGCGCGGCGCGCTGGCGGCCGAGCGGGTCCGGGAACTCCCGGCCGGTGGCGCGGTGCCGCGCGAGCGGTGGACGGCCATCGCCCCCGGCCGCGGCCACGCCGCGGCGCCGACAGCGGTGCGGCCCACACCACGCGCGCGGACAGCGGACAGCGGACAGCGGACAAGGGAGGCGGCCCGTCGCGTCGGCGTCGGCGTCGACGTCGGCCGGGGCGCTCGGCGTACGCCCCCGCCCGGCGATCAGGACGAGCAGCGTCGCCGTACTAGTCCTCCGCCGCCGCGTCCTTCAGGGCGTCCAGCACCGGGGCGATCAGCGGGTGCGCCTCCGCCCCGCACCGCACGGCGGCGAACACCCGCCGGGTGGGGGCGGCCCCGTCCACCGGCCGGATCGCCACGTCCGCCACGTCCATGCCGCGCAGCGCGGACCGGGGGACGAGGGCCACCCCCGCCCCCGCCGAGGCGAGGGCCACGACCGCGCGGAAGTCGTCCGACGTGTGCTCGGGGACCGGCTGGAAACCGGCCTGCTCGCAGGCGAGGACGACCACGTCGTGGCAGGGGTTGCCGGGAAACGGGCCGATCCACGCGTCCTTGGCGAGGTCGGCGAGCGGCACCCGGTCGCTGCCGGCGAGCCGGTGCGCCACCGGCAGCACCGCGTCGAACGGCTCGGCGTACAGCGGCACCCGCGTCAGCCGCGGGTCGTCCGCGCCGGGCGCGCCCCGGTACTCCACGGCGACCGCCACGTCCACCTGCCGGTCGAGCACCATCGGCAGGCTGGCGTCGCCCTCGGCGTCCTGGACGCGCAGCCGGATGCCGGGCGAGGACTCGGCGAGCCGCGTCAGGGCGGGCGCGACGACCAGGCCGATGCCGGTCGCGAAGGACGCGAGGGTGACCGTCCCGGCCGCGCCCGAGCTGTACGCGGCCAGCTCGGCCTCGGCCCGCTCCAACTGGGCCAGCACGGCGTTGGTGTGCGCGAGCAGGATCTCGCCCGCGGCGGTGAGCCGCACACCGCGGGCGGAGCGCTCCACAAGCCGGTGCCCCGTCTCCTGCTCCAGGGCGGTGAGCTGCTGGGACACGGCGGACGGGGTCAGGTAGAGCGCGGCGGCAGCGGCGGTGACGGTGCGGTGGTCGGCCACCGCCCGGAGGATGTGCAGCCGCCGTGCTTCGATCATGCCCGCATTCTCCCACCCGCCCCACGAGCCCGAGCACCCAGGAGAAACCGGCCCGCCCGGACGGAAGCCGACCCGTCCAGGCAGGAATCAGCCCGTCCGGCGTCTGAGGACGAGGCGCGGAGCGCCGATGAACGGGGGCTCAGGGGGCGGAGCCCCCGGGAGGCGCCCCGGGCGGGACCGCTAGGCCCCGGCCGACTCCAGCTCGGCGCGCGCCGCGACGAACGCGTCCACGGCCCGGTTCACGTCCTCCGCGGAGTGCGCCGCGGAGAGCTGTACGCGGATCCGGGCCTGCCCCTGCGGCACCACCGGGTAGGAGAAGCCGATCACGTACACGCCGCGCTCCAGGAGCAGCTCGGCCATGCGTCCGGCCTTCGCCGCGTCGCCGATCATGACGGGGGCGATGGCGTGGTCGCCGGGCAGGACGTCGAAGCCTTCCTTCGCCATCCGGGTGCGGAAGAGCTCCGTGTTCGCCGCGAGGCGTTCGCGCAGGTCACCGGCGGACTCCAGGAGGTCGAGGACCTTGAGGGAGGCCGCCGCGATCACCGGGGCGAGGGTGTTGGAGAACAGGTACGGGCGCGAGCGCTGGCGCAGCAGCGCGACGATCTCGGCGCGCGCGGCGACGTACCCGCCGGAGGCGCCGCCGAGGGCCTTGCCGAGGGTGCCCGTGATGATGTCGACGCGGTCCATGACGCCGTGCAGCTCGGGGGTGCCGCGCCCGCCGGGCCCGACGAAGCCGACGGCGTGCGAGTCGTCGACCATGACCATGGCGTCGTAGCGCTCGGCGAGGTCGCAGATCTCCGCGAGCGGGGCGACGTAGCCGTCCATGGAGAAGACGCCGTCGGTGACGACCAGCTTGCGCCGGGCGCCGCCCTCGGCGGCCTCCTTGAGCTGCTTCTCCAGGTCGGCCATGTCGCGGTTGGCGTAGCGGAAGCGGCGGGCCTTGGAGAGCCGGATGCCGTCGATGATCGAGGCGTGGTTGAGGGCGTCGGAGATCACCGCGTCCTCGGGGCCGAGCAGGGTCTCGAAGACGCCGCCGTTGGCGTCGAAGCAGGAGGAGTACAGGATGGTGTCCTCCTGCCCGAGGAACGCCGAGAGCCGCGCCTCCAGCTCCTTGTGGACCTCCTGGGTGCCGCAGATGAAGCGCACGGACGCCATGCCGTAGCCCCAGCGGTCGAGGGCCTCGTGCGCGGCGGCGACCACCTCGGGGTGGTCGGCGAGGCCGAGGTAGTTGTTCGCGCAGAAGTTGAGGACCTCGCCGGGGCGGCCCCCCGCGGTGACGGCGACCGTCGCGGACTGCGGGGTGCCGATGACGCGCTCGGGCTTGTGCAGCCCGGCGGCGCGGATCTCGTCGAGGGTGGCGGCCAGGTCGTCGCGTACGGAGTCGAACATGCGGGTTCCTTCGGGGGTTCAGCGGGCGGCGGGCGGGCGGCCCGGCCGGGGTCCGGCGGACGGGCGAGCGGGGGCCGGGCGGGCCGGGCGGGCCGAGGGCCGGGCCCGGCTCAGGAGGCGCTCAGGAGGTCCAGTCCAGGATGACCTTGCCGCCGCGGCCGCTCGCCGCGTCGTCGAAGGCCGACTGGAAGTCACGGTGGCTGTAGCGGCCGGTGACGACGGGCGCGAGGTCGAGGCCGCCTTCGAGCAGCACGGACATGGCGTACCACGTCTCGAACATCTCCCGGCCGTAGATGCCCTTGATGGTGATCATCGAGGTGACGATCCGCGCCCAGTCGACGGCGAACTCCTCGGACGGCAGCCCGAGCATGGCGATCTTGCCGCCGTGGGTCATGTTGGCGACCATGTCGCGCATCGCCCGCGGGTTGCCGGACATCTCCAGGCCCACGTCGAAGCCCTCGCGCAGGCCGAGCTCGCGCTGGCCGTCGGCGATGGTCGACTCGGCCACGTTGAGGGCGAGGCTGACGCCGACCTTGCGGGCGAGCGCCAGGCGCTCGTCGCTGACGTCGGTGATCACGACGTTGCGGGCGCCCGCGTGCCGCGCCACGGCGGCGGCCATCAGGCCGATCGGCCCGGCGCCGGTGATCAGCACGTCCTCGCCGACCAGCGGGAAGGACAGGGCCGTGTGCACGGCGTTGCCAAACGGGTCGAAGATCGCGGCGATGTCGAGGTCCACCGGCACCCGGTGCACCCACACGTTGCTCGCGGGGAGCGCGACGTACTCCGCGAACGCGCCGTCGCGGCCCACGCCGAGGCCGACCGTGGCGCGGCACAGGTGGCGCCGCCCGGCCAGGCAGTTGCGGCACTTGCCGCACACCAGGTGGCCCTCGCCGCTCACCAGGTCGCCGGTCCTGACGTCGGCCACGTCGCGGCCGGTCTCGACGACCTCGCCGACGAACTCGTGCCCCACGACCAGCGGAGCCGAGATGGCCTGCTGCGCCCAGCCGTCCCACGCCCTGATGTGCAGGTCGGTGCCGCAGATCCCGGTGCGCAGCACCTTGATCAGGACATCGCCGGGCCCGATGACCGGCTCCGGGACCTCCATCAGGCGGAGCCCGGGCTCCGCCTTCTCCTTGACCAGCGCCTTCACAGCGACGACTCCTGTCGTACGACGTACGGGAGCGGCATGACCCGCCCGTCGCCGGCCACGTCCGCACCAGCAATCTTCCGTACGCCACGGCGCTGGTCCATCGAGGATTTCTTAACCGCCGCCGCAGCTTTCCTTCAGACCCCAGGCGCGCCGGGGCGCACGCCGAGGGATTGCCGCGGCTGTCCGCCGCCGGGCCCGGCGCCCAGGGCGCTCCTGTCCGCCCTCGGAGTACGCGACGAGAGACGGGTCCGGCGGGGCCGCCGTCCCGGGCGGACGTACCGCTGCCGTGCGGCCCCTGGCGTCACAGGGGTGCGGCGAGGTCCCCCTCGGCCTCGCGTCGGTGGATGCGCTCCGTGAGCTCCGCCGCCATCGCCTTGATGGTGTCGAGCCCGGCCCGCCCCCACGGCCGCGGCTGCACGTCCACCACGCACACGGTGCCGAGGGCGATCCCGGTCCGGTCGAGCAGCGGCGCGCCCAGGTAGGACCGGACCCCCATCTCGTCGACGACCGGGTTGCCCGCGAAGCGCGGGTAGTCGCACACGTCCTCCAGGACGAGCGCCCGGCCCCGCACCACCACGTGCGGGCAGTAGCCGTAGTCGCGCGCCAGGTACCGCCCGAGGAGCCCCTCCGCCGCCTCGGACACCTCCCCCGGCTCGTCCTCCAGGAGCGCGGCCGGCGCGCTCTCGGGCAGGTGGAGGCCCGCGAGGAACTGCCCTTCCCCGCCGACGAAGTTGACCATGGCGTACGGGGCGTCCATGACCCGCGCGAGCCGGTCCGCGAACGCGTCGAGCCCGGGCTCGGGCCGCTGCCCGAGGCCCAGCTCGCACAGCCTGCGCGACCGGGTCTGCGCTTGCTTGTCGACCGGGGTCACCAGCAGGCGGCCGGTCGCTTCGTACATCATGCGCGTGCTCCAGGACTCATGTGTGGGCTCCCGACGTGGGCGCGGCGGGGGCGTGGGCGAGCAGGTGGCGGACGAGGGTGAGCAGCGTCTGGATGCCGGAGCTGGAGATCCGCGCGTCGCAGCACACGACCGGCACCTGCGGGTCGAGGTCGATGGCGGTGCGGACCTCCTCGGGTTCGTAGCGGTAGGCACCGTCGAACTCGTTGACGGCGACGATGAAGCCCATGCCCCGCTGTTCGAAGAAGTCGACGGCGGCGAAGCAGTCCTCCAGGCGGCGGGTGTCGGCGAGCACCACCGCGCCGAGCGCCCCTTCGGACAGCTCGTCCCACATGAACCAGAACCGTTCCTGTCCGGGGGTACCGAACAGGTACAGGACGTGCTCCGGGTCGAGCGTGATGCGCCCGAAGTCCATGGCGACGGTCGTCGTGGTCTTGTTCTCCACGCCCGACAGGTCGTCGGTGGCTTCGCTGACCGTGGTGAGCAACTCCTCCGTGCTCAGCGGCGCGATCTCGCTGACCGCGCCCACGAAGGTGGTCTTGCCGACCCCGAACCCGCCCGCGACGAGGATCTTCAGCGCGGTGGGGAAGGGGTCAGAGCTGTCGTCGTAGTCCATCGAGCACTGCCTCCAACAGGGACCGGTCAGTCGGGTTGTGGTAGAAGTCCGGGGCTCTGGTGGTGATGGCCCCGCAGTCGACGAGGTCGGACAGGAGCACCTTGGTGACCGCCACGGGCAGCTTGAGCTGGGCGGCGATCTCCGCCACCGACGTGGGCGCCTCGCACATGCCGAGGGCGAGGGAGTGCTCCGGTCCGAGGTATCCGGCCGGGGTGGTGCCGGTCGTCCGCACCTGGGACATCAGGTCGAGACGGGTGGTCGGTCTGGTGCGCCCGTTGCTGACCGTGTACGGGCGGATGAGGCGCCCGGCGGCGTCGTCGAGCCATGGCCCGTCGTGCGGGGCCGCCACGCTCAGCGCCTCATCGACGCGGGTTCACCGGCGGGCTGGCGCGGCGCTGTGACGAGGTACGGGCGCACGCTCTTGACCAGCATCGCCATCTCGTACCCGAGCACCGCGGCGTCCGCCTCGCGCCCGGCGAGCACGGCAAGACAGGTGCCGGAGCCCGCGGTGGACACGAAGAGCAGCGTGGAGTCCAGCTCCACCACCACCTGGCGCACGTCGCCGCCGTCGCCGAAGCGGACGCCCGCGCTGCGCCCCAGCGAGTAGAGCCCGGAGGCGAGGGCGGCCATGTGGTCGGCGCTGTCCACGTCGAGGCCGTGGACCGACTTCACGAGTCCGTCGCAGGAGAGCAGGACGGCGCTGTGGGTGTGCGGCACACGCTGCACGAGCCCGCTCATCAGCCAGTCGAGATCGGATACCTGGCCGGTCGGCACATCGCTCGCCATGGGGGATCGACTCCTTGAAAGGTACGGGTTCGAGAGCGTCTCGAGGTCTGCGGGCAGACGGGGTGGGGGTAGGGGTGCGGCTCGGCCGCCCGGGGGCCGCGGCTCAGCCGCCCTGGTCGCCGCGTCCGGCGGGCCCGGTCCGCCCGGCGGGCCCGGTCCGGTCCGCGCCGCCGCCCGGGCCGTGCGGTACGCCGACGTCGTGCGGTACGCCGATGTCGCGGTCGGGCAGGTCGTCCCGGGCCTGGGCCGCCTGGGCGAGCCCGATGCCGCGCTGGAAGGCGGCCATCAGGCCGGGGTCGTGCCCGACGAGCTGGTCGTCCGCCACGCGGGGGGCGCGGGCGTCGCGGAGCTGCGGCGCGAGGTGTTCCTGGGCGCGGCGGCGGGGCAGCCGGGGTTTGCCGGCCCGCTCGCGGGCGGTGCCGTTGCGGGGCACGGGCGGGGCCGCGGTGTGCTCGGCGGTGGCGTCCCGGTCCTCGGGCCGGATGCCGGGCAGGGCTTCGGCGGGGGTCGGCCGGTCGCCGCGCGGGTCGCGGACGGGGAGCGGGACGGGCGGGGTGGTGCCGTTCACGCCCCCTTCCCGGTGCGCGGGGGTGTGCGGGGGCTGCCCGGCGGGCCGGTGGGCCGTGGTGCCGTGGTGGTACGCCGGGTGCGGGGCGCCCGGCGAGGGGGTGGCCGCGTGCCGGGCGCGCCCGGAGGGCCGGGCCGCGTCGCGGGTGCCATGGGCGGCGCCGTGCCGCGCGGGGTCCGGGGCGGGGGCGCCGGCACCCGGGACGCCGGCGCCCGGGGTGTCCCGTGGGTCCGGCTCCGGCGCGGGC
>NZ_JASCXL010000192.1:0-9307 GCF_030010595.1 Streptomyces sp. CC224B
GCCGAGCGGCCCCCCCCCACCCCCCGGGGGGGGGGGGGGGGGGGGGGGGCCGGGGGGCGGCCCCCCCCGGGTTTCGGGAAGGGGCGGGCCTGGGGCGCCCCCGCGAGACCCCCACTACTCCCCCACCGGCACCCCCACCCCCGGGTGCGCCTCCAGCAACCGCCCCGGCGCGGCCTGCCGCCAAGAGTCCGCCAGGATGTCCCCCAGCTCCTCCACGTCCAGGACGCCCAACCGCACCCGCACCCAGGCGAAGCTCGCCTCATGCGCGGCCACCCAGAACTTGTCGGGCTCCGCGAGCACCAGCTCGTCCCGCTCCAGCTTGGGGCAGCGCACGGCGATCGAGGTCTCGTCCTCGGGCAGGGTCGCGAACATCTTGCCCGCGACCCGAAAGGTCGGCATGCTCCAGGCGACCTTCTCCGTGGTGTCGGGCAGGGAGAGGGCGATGCTGCGTACGTCGTCGGCGTTGACCATGGGCAGAACCGTAGCCAACCCCACTGACAACACTGACAACACCGCCGTCCCTCCCGGGCCCGCCCCCCCAGGCCCGGCCCTCACCCCACCCGCTCGTCCAGCCAGCGGGTCAGGTCCCGCCGCACCTCGTCCCGGTTGGTCTCGTTGAGGATCTCGTGCCGGGCCCCGTCGTACGCCGTCCAGGTGAGGTCGCGCACCCCCGCGTACCGCAGGTCCTCCAGGAGTTCGTACACGAGGGTCATCCCCTGGTGGCAGGGGTCCTGGGTGCCGACGGCGACGTGGACGGGCAGGTCCGCCGGGACGCGGGCCAGCGCCCGCGGGTCGTTGATCTTCCGGACGCCGCGCACCCAGTCCAGCGAGAGCCCGGCCGAGAACGGGAACCCGCAGCGCTCGTCGGCGACGTACGCGTCGACCTCGGCCTCGTCCCGCGAGAGCCACTCGAAGCCGGTGCGGTGCCGGTGGCCGTCGTTGAAGGAGGCGAACAGCTCCGTGACGAACGCCGAGGGGGCCGCCCGGCCGCCCTCGGCGACCTCGCGGCCCAGGCGCGCCAGCGCCGACTCGGTCTCGGCTCCCGGCAGTGAGCGGAAGGTGCCGGAGAGGATGAGGCCCGCGAGCCCGTCGGCGTACTCCTGGGCGTAGTCGCGGGCGAGCATCGAGCCGAGGCTGTGTCCGAACAGCACCACGGGGACGCCCGGGTGCAGCGCGCGGGCCTGGTCCCCGACGGCCCTGAGGTCGTCGACCATGGCCCGCCAGGCGTCCGTGCCGTCGCGGCCCCCGCCGCCCGCTGGTTCGGCGACGCCGTAGCCGCCCGTGCCCCGGGCCGTGGCGCCGTGCCCCCGGTGGTCGGAGGCGACGACCCCGTAACCGTGGGCGGTGAGGTGGCGCGCGAACCGGTCGTAGCGCAGGGCGTGTTCGGCGGCGCCGTGGACGATCTGCACGACGGCCCGGGGCCTGCCGTCGCGCGGCTGCCAACCGTACGTGGCGACGGCCACGCCGTCCGGCGCGGTGAGCAGCCCCGTGGTGCGGGCGGTCGCCGCGTCCCGCGCGTCGTCGTGATCAGGCATTCAAGTCCCTCTCCTCCTGCGGCCCGTGGCGCCCGCGCGTCAGCAAGCCGTCACGTCACGCCGAGCGACGTCGAGCGGTCTCAAACGCCGAGAAACAGCTTCATGCCTTCATGAGTGGCCCGGAAGCCGAGGCGCTCGTAGAACCGGTGTGCCCGGTCGCGGGTCTTGTGGGTACTGAGCTGCACGCGCGCGCAGCCGCGCGACCGGGCCTGCTCGACGGCCCAGCGCATCATCTGCTCCCCCACGCGCTGACCGCGCAGATGTTCCGCCACCCGCACGGACTCGATCTGCGCCACCAGGCCGCCCCGCCACAGCAGGTAGGGGATGAAGGAGACCTGGAACGTGCCGACGACTTCGCCCTGGACCTCGGCGACGGCCAGGAGCTGTCCAGGATCGGCGCTGATGCGTGCGAACGCGTCGACGTAGTACTGGGGCACGGGCGGCCCCGTCTCCACGGGAACCTCGAGGATCGCGTCCTGAGCGAGCAGCCGCAGGATCGACTCCAGGTCGGCCGGTTGCGCCGGCCGCATGAGTACCTTCATGACGTCAGCCCTACCCATGGAGGCGCTTGTAGAAGAACGTGGTCGGGCGCAGCACGCCCCGCGGGTCGGCGGCGTGGTCGGGGAGGACGCCGAGCGGGGTCCAGCCCGCGGACGCGTACAGGGACGCGGCGGGGCTGTCCGTCTGGGTGTCCAGGAGCAGCAGCGTCACCCCGGAGCGGGCCGCCTCCCGCTCGGCGCGCGCCAGCAGGCTCCGGCCGAGGCCCCGGCCGCGGGCGCCGCGGTGGACGAGGAGCTTGACGAGCTCGGCGCGGTGGCGGGCGTTGGCCTTGTCGGCGTACGCGAGGCTCACGGTGCCGGCGAGCCGCTCGCCGTCGCGGACCACCCAGGTGGCCAGGCGCCCCGCGGCCACGTCCGGGGCGCGGTCCCGCCACCACCGGGCGGCGGCGGCGAGGTCGAGGCCCGCGAGGAACCCGACGGACGCGCCGCCCTCCACGGCGTCGACGAGCAGCTCGCCCAACGCGTCGGCGTGCGCGTGCAGTTGCTCCGCGCTGAGGAGTTCCACGGCCAGGGACGACTCGGCGGCGGTCACGGCGCCACCACCAGGAGCGCGTACCGTACGGGCCGCTCGCCGGGGCACCGGAAACGTGTGCCGCCCCACACGCGGAAGCGCAGGCAGTCCCCGGCCGCCAGGGCGTGGGTCTCGTCCCGCACGGTCACGTCGAGCTCGCCCTCCAGGACCCACAGGTGCTGTTCGAGCCCGGGCACGGGCGGCCGGTCGTACGCGAGGTCGGCGCCCGGCGCGAGGGTGCCCTCGACGACCTCGCCGCGCAGGCCCGCGAGGGGCGGCGACACGGACCGGCGGGTGAAGCCCGAGGCGGGGTCGGTCCACACCGCCTGGTCGGCGGCGCGCACGAGGTGGGCCGGTTCCGCCTCGACCTCGCTCAGGAGCTGCGACATGGTGCGCCCGTAGGCGGCGCACAGCCGGTTGAGGGTGCTCGCGGTGGGGCTGATCTCCGCGTGCTCGGCCCGTGACAGGGTCGAGCGGCTCACTCCGCTGCGGTCCGCCAGCTCGCCGAGCGACCAGCCGCGCTCGGCGCGCAGCGCGGCGAGGCGGGCGGCGAGCCGGGCCTCGACGTCGGTGATCGGCACTGCCTCGTTTCCCATATCTGGGACCATAGCCCATATCTGGGCCAGAAGTACAGGGTCCACGGCCCGGTCCAGTCGTGTCACTTCGAGCCTCGCCGAAATGTTTCCGTGCCGTCCGCCGCGGTGCGAGCCTGCTGACAATCGCCTCAAGGGGGTCCTCATGAACACTTAGCGCTCTGAAGTGAGGGATAAGGGAACAAGTGGACAGGTGGGTAGGTGGGCATGGGGGAATGCTGTGCGGGTGCCGGAGGAGTCGGCGGCGTGGGGGAGGCCGACGAGGACAGGAACAGCGGGCACGTTACGGAGGCGGCCGTGACGGCGCGGGTGTTCGTCGTCGACGGCCACCCGCTCTTCCGGGCCGGAGTGCGGCAGGCCGTGGAGGACACGGCGGACCTGGAGATGGCGGGGGAGGCGACCACGGGAGAGGAGGCGGTCGTGGCCCTGCGGGACGGACATGTGGTCGCCGACGTCGTCGTCATGGACCTGCTGCTCCCCGACTGTTCCGGCATCGAGGCGACCCGGGCCATCATCGCGGAGGCGTCCGACGAGCCCGACGCGCCGCGGGTGCTGTTCGTCTCCGGGACCGCCGAGGACGACGCGGTCGTAGCCGCCTTGCGGGCCGGTGCGCGGGGTTACCTGGTCAAAGGGGTCCTGGGCGAGGAACTGGTGCGCGGTCTGCGCACGGTGGCACGCGGCGGGGCGGTGTTCAGCGCGGCCGTGGCCGACCGCCTCGGGTGCTACTTCTCCGCCGTCCACGAACTGCCCGTCCGGGCCGCCTTTCCCGATCTCACCGCACGCGAGCGCGAAGTGCTCGACCTGGTCGCCCGGGGCCTCAGCAACCGCCGTATCGCCCGCGAACTGGTGCTGTCGGAGAAGACCGTCCGCAACCACGTCTCCCGGGTGTTCGCCAAGCTCCACGTGGCGGACCGGGTGGAGGCGGCGGTGCGGGCCCGGGACGCGGGGCTCGGTACCTGACGGGGCCGCCGCGGGGGTGCATGCGGGACAGGTCCGGGACCGGGAACCCAGGCACCCGGGACCCGGGGCCGCCTAGCGTGAGCACTGGGGAGAGGCGGGGCGAACCCGGCACCCGTGCCCTCGTTCCCCTCTCCCGTTCGTGATCGCGTCCAAGGGAACAGGTGAGACGAGCATGGAGACGAACGACGTCTACGAGCCGCCCGCGCTGGAGGAGATCGGCGGCTTCGCGGAGCTGACCATGGCCTTCGGGCCGTGCGTCGAGAACGACTGGCTGTGGGGCACCGCCTGGATCTGCTGATCCGGCGGACTCACCGGCGGGTGGGGGCACCCCGCCCGCCACGGCACGGTGGTGGAGGCCGTACTCGCTCCGCCACCGTGCCGTTCCGCTCCCGCACGGGGGCGCCTCCACTCGGCAGCCCCGGCCGGTGACCTTGGCACGGCGGTCGCCGCCCGGCCGTCCCCCGTACGACCCTCTCGCCCCCGCGCCGACACGCTCGCCGGGCGAGCAGCCCGCACCGCACGAAGGGACCCGCCCGACATGGACTTCGTCGTGTTGCCCGACGGCCCGGCCGCGCCGGCCGTGGCCGAGCCACTGACCCGTGGCCCGGACGTCCGGGTGGTCCGCCACGCCTCGGGGCGCCCCTGGCTCGTGGGCCGGTGGGCGGACGAGGACCTGACGCTGGTGAGCGCCGGGGCCCGGCGCCTGGCCGTCCTGGGGCGCTCGGCCCTGGACCGGCACCGTGTGGAGCGCGCGCTGGCCGGTGCGCGGACGCCGGACCAACTCGACGACGTGGCCCGCT
This sequence comes from Streptomyces sp. CC224B, assembly GCF_030010595.1. Taxonomy (NCBI): domain Bacteria; kingdom Bacillati; phylum Actinomycetota; class Actinomycetes; order Kitasatosporales; family Streptomycetaceae; genus Streptomyces; species Streptomyces sp. CC224B. The sequence goes on from NZ_JASCXL010000192.1 coordinate 4,960, forward strand.
GGTTGCCCGGCTGCTTCCACCTCGTGGCCTCCTTCGACGGCTGGACGCGGGCGCAGGGGAGCCTGTCCACCGCGCGGCAGATCTTCTTCGCCGACGTCGGGGGCGTCACCGTGGCCGCCGACGGGCCGCACCGGCTCGCGCGGTGGGCGGACACGGGCCGGGGCGGCGACGCAGCCGTCGACCGGGATCTGCTCGCGCTGCGCCTGCTGACCCCGGCCCCGCCCTGGCCGCTCTCCCTGCGCCCGGTGTGGTCGGGGGTGTCGGCGCTCGGAGTGGGCTGCCGGCTGGAGCTGGGCCCGGGCGGCAGCGCCCGCGAAGTCCGCTGGTGGTGGCCGCCGGAGCCCGACACGCCGTCGGAGCGGGCGGCCGAACGCGTACGCGGGGCCCTGCTCGCCTGTGTCGGAGCGCGCGCCCGTGCCACCCTCAGCGCCGACCTGTCCGGCGGCCTGGACTCCACCAGCCTCTGCTTCCTGGCCGACGCGGCGGGCGCCGACCTCGTCACCCACCACTGGACACCGGCGGACCGCGCGAACGACGACACCGCGTGGGCCGACCGCGCCGCCCGGCACCTGCCCGCCGCCCGGCACCACGTCACCGCCGGCCGGGACGGCCCCACCTGGTACGAGACGACGGCCACCGCCGACTCCGGCCACGAGGAGGGACCGCTGCCCTGGGCCCGCAACCGCGCCCACATGCGGCGCCTGCTCTCCGCCATGGCCGCGGACGGATCGCGCTGCCACCTCCTGGGCGTCGGGGGCGACGAACTGTTCGGCGTCCTCCCCACCGCCGTGTGGTCGTTGATCCGCAGCCACCCGTTCGGCAGCCTCCCCAGGATCCACCGCTTCCGGGCCCTCAACCGCTGGTCCCTGGCGTCGACCGTACGCGGACTGGCCGACAGCGCCTCCTTCGCCGCCTGGCTGCGGTCCACCGCCGACCGGCTCACCGCACCCGCGCCGGGCCCGGGGGACGCGCTGCTGGGCTGGGGCTGGGAACCCCGGCTGCCGCCCTGGGCGACCGCCGACGCCGTCGACGCCGTACGCCGGTTGCTGCGGGACACCGCCGAACGGGCGCGCCCCCAGCCGCACCACCCGGACCGGGCCCAGCACCAGACCCTCGACATCGTGGTCCAGTCGGGCAACGCGCTACGCCACCTCAACGCCGCGCTCAGCGACGTGGGGGTCACCTGCGAGGCGCCGTTCCTCGACGACCGCGTCGTGGAGGCCGCCCTGTCCGTGCGGATCGGGGACCGGCTGGTGAGCGGGGACTTCAAACCCGTGCTGCGGCGGGCCGTGGCCGGCATCGTGCCCGAAGAGATCCTGGCCCGCCGCAGCAAGGGGGAGTTCAGCGCCGAGGCGTTCCAGGGCATGCGCCGCAACCGCGGGGAGCTGCTGGACCTCTGCGACGACCTCCGGCTGTCCCGGCTCGGCCTCGTCGACGCCGACGCCCTGCGCACCGCCCTGCTCGGCCCCAAGACCCGGTCCCGGCAGCTCGTCCCGTACGAGAACACGCTGGCCTGCGAGAGCTGGCTGCGGTCCGTGGCGGCACCCGCCCCCGGGGCCGCGTCCCTGGCTGGAGAGACCTCATGACCCTCGCCCTGAAGCCCGACGTCACCGCCACCGACACCGAGGACGGACTGGTCCTGCTCGACCAGCGCAGCGGCCGGTACTGGCAGCTCAACCGCTCCGGCGCGACCGCCCTGCGGCTGCTCCTCGACGGGCACACCCCCGAGGAGACCGCCGTCCGGCTCACCCGACGCCACCCCGATGCCGCCGGACGCGCCCTGACGGACGTACGGACGCTGCTCGCCGCCCTGGACCGGGCCCGGCTGGTGGTGACGGCATGAGCATGCAGGTCGTCGGAGAGACCGGGGTGCCGCTGCCCTGGCACCGGAAGCTGAGCGCACGGGCGGCCGTCGGCGCCGCCCGGCTGCTGGTGCTGCTGCCCCCGCGCCGACTGCGTCAGGCGCTGGCGGTGGCCCGCCGCGGGTCCCGCGCCGCCACCCGTGAACAGGCCCTCGACGCCCGCCGGGCGGTGGTGACCGTGAGCGCCCGCTGCGCCGGCCTCGGCTGTCTGCAACGCTCGGTCGCCGTCGTCCTGCTGTGCCGTCTGCACGGACGGTGGCCGGACTGGTGCACGGGATTCCGTACCGAGCCGTTCCGTGCCCACGCCTGGGTGGAGGTCGGCGCGCGGGCCGTCGGCGAGCCGGGGGACGTGGCGCTCTTCCACACCGTCATGAGCGTCCGGCACGGCGACGGGGCCCGGCGATGAACACGGCCGTCGCCCCCGGGGCCGTTCGCCGCGCCGTCGGCGCCGCGAACGGCGCCGCCGTCCTGGCCGAGGGACTGACCAGGACCTACGGCGGCCGGCAGGCGGTGACCGGTCTGGACCTGACCGTCCCGACCGGCCAGACCTTCGGCTTCCTCGGCCCCAACGGCGCGGGCAAGAGCACCACCATCGGCATGCTGTGCACCCTGCTGCGCCCCACCTCCGGCCGGGCGCTGGTGGCCGGGTACGACGTGACGCGCGAACCCCACGACGTACGCCGCCGCATCGGCCTCGTCTTCCAGGAGTCCACCCTCGACGTCGATCTGACGGCCATGGAGACCCTGCGCTTCCACGCCGATCTGTTCGGCATCCCGCGACGGCGGCGACTCGACGCCATCATGGACATGCTGGAACTGGTGGAGCTGGCCGAGCGCCGGCACGCCCCCGTCCGCACCTTCTCCGGCGGCATGCGACGCCGCCTGGAGATCGCCCGCGGTCTGCTGCACACGCCCCGGGTGCTCTTCCTCGACGAACCCACGACCGGTCTCGACCCGCAGACCCGCGCCGCCATCTGGGACCATCTGCGCCGGCTGCGCGAGGAGCGGGACGTCACCGTCTTCCTCACCACGCACCAACTGGAGGAGGCGGAGCACTGCGACCGGATCGCCATCATGGACGAGGGCGCACTCGTCGCGGACGGGACTCCCGCCGCCCTCAAGTCCGTCGTCGGCTCCGACCTCATCACCGTACGCACCGCCGACGACGCGGCCGCGGCCCTGGCCGTACGCGAACGCCTCGGTCTGGAGGCGGAGACGGACGCGGACGGGCTGCGCGTCCGGGTGGCCGACGGAGCCGCCTGGGTGCCCAGGATCTGCGGCGCCCTGCCCCTGACCGTGCACGCGCTGACCGTGACGCCGCCGACGCTCGACGACGCCTTCCTGCACTACACCGGCCGCACCATCCGCGAGGCCGACACCGAGCCGCCCGGGCTTTCGACACCCGCTTCGAGGAGGTGACCGTGCACACGGCAGACATGGCAGACACGGCAGACACGGCAGCCCTGCCGCGCACCGCCGACGCCGTCGGCCGGCGCGGACGTCTCGGCACGGATCTGCGCGCCGTCCGTGTGCTGTGGCAGCGGGAGGTGATCCGGTTCGGGCGCAACCGCCTGCGGATCGCCATGAGCGTCATCATGCCGATGATGTTCCTGCTCGTCTTCGGCACCGGCCTCAACGCGGCCGTGCCCACCGAGCCCGGCGCCCTCGGTGACTTCCGCGCCTTCTTCTTCCCCGGCGTCCTCCTCATGGCGGTGCAGGCACCGGCCATGGCGGCGGGCGCGTCCATCGTCTGGGACCGGCAAGCCGGCTTCCTGCGCCAACTGCTCGTGGCACCCGTCCGCCGCGCCCCGCTGCTGACCGGAACCTGTCTGGGCGGCGCGACCGCCGGCCTCGGCTACGCGCTCCCCGTGCTGTCCCTCGGCGGCCTGGTGGGCATCCCCTACCGGCCCGAACTCGGCCTCGTCCTCGCCGAACTGGCGCTCATCGCCTTCGCCTTCACCTCGCTCGGGGTCCTGGTGGCGGTGTGCGCCAAGCGGCCCGAGACCTTCCAGATCGTGCTCGGGCTGTGCATGATGCCGCTGCTGTTCCTGTCCGGGGCGGTCTTCCCGGCCAGCGGTCTTCCCGGCTGGCTCGGCACCGTCGTCGGCCTCAACCCCCTCACCTACGCGGTCGACGCGCTGCGACGCACCCTCCCGGGAGAGGGCGTCGCGGGGCTCGGCGACCGGGCAGCCGGACCGCAGTGGGGCGACTGGACCCCTCCGGTGGCCGCGGAGCTGGGCTGCGTGGCGGCCCTGGCGGCCCTGGCGCTGACCGTCGCCACGTACCGCTTCGCACGCGGTGATTGAGTCCCCCGCGGCAGGTCGGGCGGAACGGGAGCGGGGGGGGGGGGGGGGGGGGGGGGGGGGGGGGGGGGGGGGCGCCCCCCCCCGGGGCAGAGGGCGCCCGGCCCGCGGCGCCCGCCCCGGGCGGCCCCCCCCGCGGCGCCCGCCGCGCGGGCGGACGGGCGGGGGGGGGGGGGGGGGCGG
>NZ_JASCXL010000193.1:0-9162 GCF_030010595.1 Streptomyces sp. CC224B
GGCCGCCCCCCCCCGGCGGCCCGCCCCCCCCCCCCCCCCCCCCCCCCCCCCCGGGGGGGGGGCGCCCCGGGGGGGGGGCCCGTGGCGCGGGGGCGCCGCGCCCGCGGCCCGGCGGCGGCGCCGGAACAGCGCGGCGGGCCCGGCGGACGGCTCCGGCGCCCCGGTCGGCGCGGGTGCCCCGTCGGCGGCTTCGGGGGCCGCCCCGTCGGCGGTCTCGGGCAGGCCCTCCAGGGCCGGCAGCGCGGGGGCCGCGGCCGGGGCGAGCTGGGCGTAGCCCTGCGGGGGCAGTTCGCTCGGGTGCAGGGGCAAATAGAGCGTGAAGGTGGAGCCACGGCCGGGTTCGCTGGCCGCGTGGATCTCGCCGCCGAGCAGCCGCGCGATCTCCCGGCTGATGGACAGGCCGAGGCCCGTGCCGCCGTACTTGCGGCTCGTGGTGCCGTCCGCCTGCTTGAACGCCTCGAAGATCACTCGCATCTTGCTGGCCGCGATGCCGATGCCCGTGTCGGCCACCGAGAAGGCGATCACGTCCGCGTCCGGGTCGCGCAGCGAACCGGCCTCCAGGAGCTGCTCGCGGATCGCGTGGGGTACGTCGTTGCCGGCCGGCCGGATGACCAGCTCGACCGCGCCGGTGTCGGTGAACTTCACCGCGTTGGCCAGCAGGTTGCGCAGCACCTGGAGCAGGCGCTGCTCGTCCGTGTGCAGGGTCGCGGGCAGCTCCGGCGAGACGCGTACGGAGAAGTCGAGGCCCTTCTCGGCGGTCAGTGGACGGAACGTGGCCTCCACGTAGTCCACGAGCTGGACGAGCGCGATCCGGGTGGGGCTGACGTCCATCTTGCCCGCCTCGACCTTCGACAGGTCGAGGATGTCGTTGATGAGCTGGAGCAGATCCGAACCGGCGCCGTGGATCGTCTCGGCGAACTCCACCTGCTTGGGGGTGAGGTTCGCGTCGGCGTTGTCGGCGAGCAGCTTGGCGAGGATGAGCAGCGAGTTGAGCGGCGTCCGCAGCTCGTGCGACATGTTCGCCAGGAACTCGGACTTGTAGCGCATCGACACCGCGAGCTGCTCGGCGCGCTCCTCCAGGACCTGGCGGGCCTCCTCGATCTCGGTGTTCTTCACCTCGATGTCGCGGTTCTGCTGGGCGAGCAGCGCGGCCTTCTCCTCCAGTTCGGCGTTGGAGTCCTGCAGCGCCTTCTGCCGGTTCTCCAACTCCTCGGAGCGCTCGCGCAGTTGCTCGGTCAGCTCCTGCGACTGCTTCAGCAGCATCTCCGTCTTCTGGTTGACGCTGATGGTGTTGACGCTCGTCGCGATCATCTCGGCGATCTGGCTGAGGAAGTCCTTCTGGATCTGTGTGAACGGCTGGAACGACGCCAGCTCGATCACCCCGAGCACATTGCCCTCGAAGAGCACCGGCAACACGATGACCTGCGCCGGGGGCGCCTCACCGAGCCCGGAGGCGATCCGCAGGTAGCCGGAGGGCGCGTTCTCCACGAGAATCGTGCGCCGCTCCTTGGCGGCGGTGCCGATCAGCGCCTCGCCGGGCCGGAACGAGGTGGGCATCGACCCCATCGAGTAGCCGTAGCTGCCCAGCATGCGCAGTTCGTACGCGTCGCCGTCGTGGGCCGGATCGGTCGCGTCGTCGGTCGGCACCGCGAGGAAGAACGCGCCGTGCTGCGCGGAGACGACCGGCGTCAGCTCGCTCATGATCAGCGAGGCCACGGCCTCCAGGTCGCGGCGGCCCTGCATCATGCCGGAGATGCGGGCGAGGTTGCCCTTGAGCCAGTCCTGCTCCTTGTTGGCGAGGGTGGTGTCGCGGAGGTTCGCGATCATCGTGTTGATGTTGTCCTGGAGGACCTGGATCTCGCCTGCGGCGTCCACGTCGATCTTCAGGTTGAGGTCGCCGCGGGTCACCGCGGTGGCCACGGCCGCGATCGCGCGCACCTGCCGGGTGAGGTTCCCGGCCATCTCGTTCACGGACTCGGTGAGGTCGCGCCAGGTGCCGTCGATGTCCCGTACGCGCGCCTGGCCGCCCAACTGGCCCTCGGTGCCCACCTCGCGGGCCACGCGCGTGACCTCCTCGGCGAACGACGAGAGCTGGTCGACCATGGTGTTGATGGTCGTCTTGAGCTCCAGGATCTCGCCGCGCGCGTCGATGTCGATCTTCTTGGTGAGGTCGCCCTTGGCGATGGCCGTGGTGACCATCGCGATGTTGCGGACCTGGCCGGTCAGGTTGGACGCCATGCCGTTCACGGACTCGGTGAGGTCCTTCCACGTGCCCGAGACACCGGGGACGCGGGCCTGGCCGCCGAGGATGCCGTCCGTACCCACCTCGCGGGCCACCTTGGTGACCTGGTCCGCGAACGAACTCAGCGTCTTCACCATGGTGTTGAAGGTGTCCGCGAGCTGCGCGACCTCGCCGCGCGCCTCGATCGTCACCGTCTTCGTCAGGTCGCCGTTGGCGACGGCGGCGGCGACCTGGGAGATGTTCCGCACCTGCATGGTCAGGTTGTTGGCCATCAGGTTGACGTTGTCGCTGAGGTCCTTCCAGATGCCCGTGACGCCGGGGACGCGGGCCTGGCCGCCCAGCTTGCCCTCGGTGCCCACCTCACGGGCGACCCGGGTGACCTGCTCGGCGAACGACGAGAGCTGGTCGACCATCGTGTTCACCGTCGTGACGAGTTCGAGGATCTCGCCCTTCGCGTCGACGGTGATCTTCTTGGACAGGTCGCCGCGGGCGACGGCGGTCGTGACCTCGGCGATGTTGCGCACCTGGAGCGTCAGGTTGTTCGCCATGCCGTTCACGGACTGCGTCAGGTCCTTCCACGTACCCGACACGCCCTGCACCTCGGCCTGGCCGCCCAGGATGCCGTCCGTACCCACCTCGCGGGCCACGCGCGTGACCTGCTCGGCGAAGGCGGAGAGCTGGTCCACCATCGTGTTGAGGGTGTTCTTCAGCTCCAGGATCTCGCCGCGCGCATCCACGTCGATCTTCTGCGACAGGTCACCACGCGCCACCGCCGTGGCGACCTGCGCGATGTTGCGGACCTGCGCGGTGAGGTTGCCGGCCATGCCGTTCACGGAGTCCGTGAGGTCGCGCCACACGCCCGCGACACCCGGCACCTGCGCCTGGCCGCCGAGCCTGCCCTCGGTGCCCACCTCGCGCGCCACCCGCGTGACCTGGTCGGCGAAGGCGGAGAGCTGGTCGACCATGGTGTTGATGGTGTTCTTCAGCTCCAGGATCTCGCCCCGGGCGTCCACGTCGATCTTCTGCGACAGGTCACCGCGCGCCACGGCCGTGGTCACCTGGGCGATCTGGCGCACCTGGGAGGTCAGGTTGCCCGCCATGAAGTTGACGGAGTCCGTCAGCTCCTTCCAGGTGCCGCTCACCCCGTCCACGCGGGCCTGTCCGCCGAGGCGCCCCTCGGTGCCCACGTCCCGGGCCATCCGCGTGACCTGGTCCGCGAAGGACGAGAGCTGGTCCACCATCGTGTTCACGGTGTTCTTGAGCTGGAGCATCTCGCCGGAGACGTCGACGGTGACCTTCTGCGACAGGTCGCCGTTCGCCACCGCCGTCGTCACCTGCGCGATGTTGCGCACCTGCCCGGTGAGGTTGCGGAAGGCGGTGTTCACCGAGTCGGTGAGGTCCTTCCAGGTGCCCGCCGCACCCGGCACCTGCGCCTGGCCGCCCAGCTCGCCCTCGACGCCGACCTCCCGCGCGACGCGCGTCACCTCGGCGCCGAACGACGACAACTGGTCGACCATCGTGTTCACGGTGTTCTTGAGTTCGAGCATCTCGCCCGCGACGTCGACGGTGACCTTCTGCGACAGGTCGCCGTTCGCCACCGCCGTCGTCACCTGCGCGATGTCCCGCACCTGCGTCGTGAGGTTGCGGAAGACCGTGTTGACGGAGTCCGTCAGGTCCTTCCACGTCCCGGCCGCGCCCGGCACGTTGGCCTGCCCGCCGAGCTGCCCCTCGGCGCCCACCTCGTTGGCGACGCGCGTCACCTCGTCGGCGAAGGTCCGCAGCGTCTCGGTCATCTGGTTGATCGTCCCGGCGAGCTGCGCCACCTCGCCGCGCGCGCTCACGCGCACCTTCTGCGACAGGTCGCCGTTGGCGACGGCCGTGGTGACCTGGGCGATGCCACGGACCTGCGCCGTCAGGTTGCCGGCCATCAGGTTGACCGAATCCGTGAGGTCCTTCCATACGCCCGCGACGCCCGGGACCTGCGCCTGCCCGCCGAGCTCGCCCTCCGTACCGACCTCGCGCGCGACGCGGGTCACCTCCGAGGAGAACGAGGAGAGCTGGTCCACCATCGTGTTGACGGTGTTCTTCAGCTCCAGCATCTCCCCGGCCACGTGCACCGTGACCTTCCGGGACAGATCGCCCTTCGCGACGGCCGTCGTCACCAGCGCGATGTCCCGCACCTGGGCCGTCAGCCGGTAGGCCATCGTGTTGACCGAGTCCGTGAGGTCCTTCCACGAGCCGGACATGCCGCGCACCCGGGCCTGCCCGCCGAGCTTGCCCTCGGTGCCCACCTCGCTGGCCACCCGCGTGACCTCGTCGGTGAACGTCGAGAGCTGGTCGACCAGGTTGTTGACCGTACGCCCGACCTTCAGGAACTCGCCGCGCAGCGGGTGGCCGCCGCCGTTCGGCCCGTGCGCGCGCAGTTCCATCCGCTGCTCCAGGTCGCCCTCGGCGACCGCGGAAAGTACCCGGCCGACTTCGGAGACGGGCCGGACGAGGTCCTCGACGAGGTCGTTGGCGGCGTCGACCGCGGCGGCCCAGGAGCCCTCCATCGCGCCCGTCTGGAGCCGTTCCGTGAGCTTGCCCTCCCGCCCCACCGTGCGCCGCACCCGCGACAGCTCTCCGGTGAGGTGGAGATTACGGTCGGCCACCTCGTTGAAGACCGCGGCGATCTCCGACATCACGTCGTCGCCGGTGACCGTGAGCCGCTTGCGGAAATTGCCGTCCCGCATCGACACGAGCGCGGTGAGGAGGCGGTTGAGCGCCGCGGCCTCCACCGTGACCGTCGTCCCGTTGCGTGGCTTGCGCTGCCCGTTCAGGGACCGTCCGTCTTTCGCGCGCGTCTTACTGCCCCGCGTCGCAGCGCCAGACTCCACTGTGTCCCTCCCGGAAGGGTCGACCGTACTGCTCAGGCTTTCGTCTCAAGCCTGCCCAGTGTTTCACCATGGCCGAACCAGGCCATAACAGTTCGGCAGCTTCGCACACCGTCCGCACACCCTCCGGGCGGAAACACAGGCGACCGGCATCAGCATGGACGGCGAAGGTAAGTAACCTGGCATCCGGCTGTCCAACCACCCCGGTCCTGCCCGGCCAGGGCGGTGGCACACATCACAGCGGGCATCGGAGGGGCGGCCGCACCATGGGACTGCAGATTCCCGGGGGACAACGGACGAGGAGTTCTGTGATCACCGCGCGCGCGGCTGCGACTTTCGAACCCGTCGGGCGTTCCGTCGCGACGGCCCGTTCGTTCGTCCGGGACACCCTCCAGGGGTGGGGGTTCTCGGACGTCGTCGACGACGCGGTCGTCCTGACGAGCGAGCTGGTGACGAACGCCGTGGTGCACGCGGGCACCGCCGCCGACGTCCAGTGCCTGCGTACGGACGACGCGGTCCGCATCGAGGTCTCCGACCACTACCCCGAGCGCGAGATCCCGCTGCAGGGCTCCCCCGCGACCATGGGCAGCCCGGACCGCGAGGGCGGCCGCGGCCTCCAGCTCTGCGCCGCGCTCGCCACCCGCTGGGGCGTCGACTACACGCCGACCCACAAGCAGGTCTGGTTCCAACTCGATCTGCCCGACCGGCCCGTGGGCACCCGCGCGGCCGGCCCCTCGCTCGCGCCCGAGCTGCTGCCCCTCACCGACGGCCGCGTCCGCGTCGCCGTCGTCCAGATCGACCGCACGGGCGCCATCTCCGCCTGGAACGAGGACGCCGAGGAGCTCTTCGGGTACGTCGCCAAGCAGGTCGTCGGCAAGCCCCTCACGGACTTCGCCGCCTGGCCGCACACCCCCGGCACCAGCACCGGCGTCGCCGACGCCCTCCAACTCTCGCGCTGGGAGGGCAGTTACGGCATCCGCGACGCCGGCGGCCGCGTCATCCCCGTCTACGCCTCGCACCTGCGCGTACGCGACACCGACGGCGAGCCCTCCACGGTCTGCCTCCTGGTGCGCGACGACGAACGGGCCGTCCTGCAGACCCCGTTGCGCGGCCCGGCCCCCGAGCCCGGAGTGCTCAGCGAGCCCGGCGCCGCGGACTCCTTCGAGGTCTTCATCGGCTCGCCCCCGCCCGACGACCTGGACGGCCTGCTGCAGCGCACCGTCGAGCGCGCCCGGGACATGCTCGACGGCGACGCGGCGTTCCTGCTCCTGGCCACGGACGACGAGACGGAGCTGGAGGTACGGGCCTCCACCGGCCTGCCCTCGGCCCGCCAGCGCTTCGCCCGCGTCCCCGTGGAGGCGGGAACCGGCCGGTACGGCTCCGCCCGCATGCCCGCCGTCCACGAGGACCTCACGGCCGTCCCGGACGCGGTGCCCCTCCTGAAGGGCACCGGCATGCGCTCGGTCGTCACGGTCCCGCTGAAGGTCGAGGGCCGCCTCACGGGCTCCCTGGGCGTCGCCGCCGAGGTCCCCGACCGGTACTCGAACGAGGAGGCCCTGCGCCTGCAGTTCGCCGCGGACCGCATCGCCCTCGCCGTGGAGTCGGCCCGCATCAGCGAGCTGGAACGGCTGCGCCGCGGCTCCCTGTCCTTCCTCGTCGAGGCCTCGGACCTGCTCGCGGGCACGCTCGACCGCGACCAGACACTGGCTCTCATGGCCCAGATGACGGTCCCCACGCTCGCGACCTGGTGCGCCGTCTACACCATCGCCGACCAGTCCTCCGAGCCGGACCTGTCGTACGTCCTGCACGAGGACGAGGAGCGCATCGACGGCCTGAAGGCGCTGCTGAAGAAGGTGTCCCCGCCGGAACCGGTGCCCACGCCGGGCGCCCGGGTCTGGAAGGCGCCCTCCGAGGCCGCCCACCAGTCGGCGCTGCGGACGTCCATGCGCAGCCTGGGCCTCGGCGAGCCCGTGTCGGCCACAGCGGGCATCGGCACGTCGCTCTCCACGGCGTCCGCGGTGGGCGGCGAGACCGTCGTACTGCCCCTGGTCGCCCGCAACCGCGTCATCGGCATGCTCACGCTGGGCAAGCCCTCCGACGAGCACTTCCGCCAGGAGATCCTGGAGCTCGCCGAGGACCTCTCCCGCCGGGCCGCGCTGGCCCTGGACAACGCCCGCCTGTACTCGGAGCGCACGGCCATCAGCCAGTCCCTCCAGCGCAGCCTGCTGCCCCCGGGGCTGCCGCAGGTCCCGGGCGTGGAGGTGGACGTCATCTACCGCGCGGCCGGCGAGGGCAACGAGGTGGGCGGCGACTTCTACGACCTGTTCCCCATCCGCGACGGCGCGTACGGCTTCGCCATCGGCGACGTGTGCGGCACGGGCCCCGAGGCGGCCGCCGTCACGGGCCTGGCCCGGCACGCCCTGCGCCTGCTGGCCCGCGAGGGCTTCGGCGGCCCCGCGGTCCTGGAGCGGCTGAACGCGGCGATCCTGGACGAGGGCGCCCGCAGCCGCTTCCTCACCCTCCTGTACGGCGAGCTGTGGCCGCAGGACGACGGCTCCGCCATCCTCAAGATCGTCTGCGCCGGCCACCCGCTGCCGCTGCGCCTGCGCCAGGACGGCACGGTCGAACCGTACGCGGAGCCGCAGCCGCTGCTCGGCGTCATGGACGACCTGGAGCTGTACGAGCAGACGGCGACGCTGGAGCCGGGCGACGTGCTGCTCTGCGTCACCGACGGCGTCACCGAACGCCGCGAGGGCACCCGCATGCTGGGGGACGACGGCCTCGCGGACGTCCTGACGACCTGTACGGGCCTGACGGCGGGCGCGGTGGCGGCACGGATCATGCGCGCGGTGGAGCGCTTCGCGACGGACGCCCCGTCGGACGACATGGCGATCCTGGCCATGCGGGTCCCCGAGCGCCAGGACTGAGCCCGCGGGGCCCGGGACCCCGCGGGTCCTTCGAGACCGGGACCGGGCCCGCACCACCGCACAGCAAAAAGGCCACCGCCTGCGAGGCGGTGGCCTTTTCTCTCGGAGCCCCCAAGCGGAATCGAACCGCTGACCTTCTCCTTACCATGGAGACGCTCTACCGACTGAGCTATAGGGGCCAGTTGCGCCCTGCGCGGTTTTCCGCGCGGCAACGGAATAGATCATACCTGACCATGAGCGGGTCTCGAACCACTCCGGTCCGGTCGTCAGAACGCCGGCTGCAGCAAGCCTCCGAGCGCGTTGCACGCCGAGACGATCCGCTGGAGTTCACGTCGTGTCAGCCAGGCGTCGACCGGCAGCGCCAGCGTCTCGTCCGCGGCCCGTTCGGTCTCCGGCAGCTCCACGTCCCGCCAGTACTTCGGCGTCCGGTGCAGCGGGGTCTTCACGGGAACCCGGCAGTCGACTCCCTTGGCCCGCAGGACCCGTGCGAAGGCGTCGCGGTCCGGCCGCCCGTTGCCCGGCACGCGCACGACGTACTGCTGGTAGCTGTGTCCGTCCCCGTCGGCAGGCGTGTGCACGCCGTTCAGCCGCGCGGTGAGGTACGCGGCGTGCGCCCGCCGCTGTGGCGCCTCGTCGTACGTGGCGTCGGGCTCGCCCTCTTCGAGCACCAGCAGCGCGTGCCGCTGCCCGAGCGCGTGCATGCCCGGCATGTCGGCCCGGTGGCCGAAGCGCCGGACGACGACGACCGCCGCGGTCCGCTCGGTGCGCACGGCGTCGACGGCGTCGACGTCGAGGCAGTACGTCATCGGGTCGATGTCGGCGAACACGGGTATCGCCCCCGCGGACACCACGGCGTCGGAGACCGCGGCACTCCCGTACGCGGGCACGACGACCTCGTCCCCGGTCCCTATCCCTGCTGCGCGCAGCAGCGCTTCAGTCCCCATGGGACGGATGGTGAGCGCGCAACGTGAACGGTAAGTAACACAAAACGAAAAAGAGCTGGTCCCCGAACCGAAGTTCGGGGACCAGCTCTCCATCACAATTAGTTCGGCGGCGTCCTACTCTCCCACAGGGTCCCCCCTGCAGTACCATCGGCGCTGAAAGGCTTAGCTTCCGGGTT
>NZ_JASCXL010000194.1:0-8979 GCF_030010595.1 Streptomyces sp. CC224B
CCCCGCCCCCCCCCCCCCCCCCCCCCCCCCCCCCCCCCCCCCCCCCCCCCCCCCCCCCCCCCCCCCCCCCCCCCCCGGCCCTGCTCCTGCCTCCCGTCCGGGAGGACTACTCCGTGGCGATCGCGTTCAGGACGTTCATCCGGCCCGCCCGGAACGCCGGGACCAGGGCGGCGAACAGACCCACGAACGCCGAGCCGATGAAGACCGTGATGATCGTCGGCCAGGGGATCTCCAGGACCTTCAGGCCCTCCAGGGCGAGGAGCTTCTGGGCCGTCGCGCCCCAGCCCATGCCCAGGCCGAGGCCGAGCAGGGCGCCGAAGAGGGCGATGACCACCGACTCCATGCGGATCATGCGGCGCAGCTGGCGGCGGGAGAGGCCGATGGCCCGCATCAGGCCGATCTCACGGGTGCGCTCCACCACGGAGAGCGCCAGCGTGTTCACCACACCCAGGATGGCCACGATGATCGCGAGGCCCAGGAGGCCGTAGACCATGTTCAGCATCTGGCCGACCTGGTCCTTCAAGGTCTCCTTGAAGTCGGTCTGGTCCTGCACCTTGTACTGCGGGTCGGACTTCAGGGTGGCCTTGAGCGCCGCGTACGCCTCATCCTGCTTGCCCTCGGCGGCCTTGGCGAAGACCATGTCGCTCAGCGGCATCCGCTCGGCGGACACGTACCTCTCGACGGTCTTGATGTTCAGGTACATCGCGCCCCGGTCGAGGGTGCCCTCCTCCGAGGTGATGGCCGCGACCTTCAGCTCGCCGGTGCGCCCGTGGTCGAAGGCGACCTCGACCTTGTCGCCGACCTTCAGGCGGTGGTCCTTGGCGAACTTCTCCCCCACCGACATCGCGTTGGTGCCGTAGGCGGCGGAGAGCGTGCCCGCGGTGGTCTCGCGACGCAGGTCCTTCACATACGTCGGGTCGGTGGCGCTCAGGCCCACGCCCTTGTCGGTCTTGCCGTCGGGGGTGGTGATGTCGGCCCGCACGTCCTTGTGGCGCGTGGTGTGGGCGACGTACTTGGTGTCCGCCAGGCGCTGCTCGGCCTGGTGCGTGATCTGCTGCCTGCCCTGCACGATGAAGTCCGCGCCCACCGACTTGTCCAGCTCGTCCGTCGCCGAGGCCACCATCGACGAGCCCACCACGGACAGGCAGGCCACCAGGGCCAGGCCGATCATCAGGGCGGCGCCGGTGGCTCCGGTGCGGCGCGGGTTGCGCAGGGCGTTGCGCTCGGCCATGCGGCCGACCGGGCCGAACATCCGCAGCAGCACCGCGCTGATCGCACGGACCACGAACGACGCCAGGACCGGGCCGATGACGACGAACCCGACGAGCGTGGTGACCACGCCGAGGCCCAGGTAGAGCGAGCCCTCCTTGGCCTTGTCCGCCTCGGCGGCGGTGTAGAGCGCGAGGACGCCGGCGGCGGTGAGGACCAGGCCGATGGCGGCGCGCAGCGCGCCCGCCTTGCCGTCGGCCGGGGTGCCCGCGTCGCGCAGGGCGGCCATCGGGGAGACCTTGCCGGCGCGCCGCGCCGGGAGGTAGGCGGCGAGGACGGTGACGACGATGCCGAGGAGCAGGCCCACCACGGGGGTTGTCGCCGAGACGGTGAGGTCCTTCGTGGACAGCTCCATGCCCATGCCGGACATCAGCTTCATCAGGCCGACGGCGAGGCCGACGCCCACGCCGACGCCGACGACGGAGCCGACGACGCCAAGCAGCAGCGCCTCGACGAGCACCGAGCGGTTGATCTGCTTGCGGCTGGAGCCGATGGCCCGCATCAGGCCGATCTCGCGGGTGCGCTGGGCGACCAGCATGGAGAAGGTGTTGATGATCAGGAAGATGCCGACGAGGAAGGCGATCCCGGCGAAGCCGAGCATCGCGTACTTCATCACGTCCAGGAAGCTGCTGACGGACTCGCGGTTGTCGTCCGCGCTCTCCTTCTGCGTCTTGATCTTGAACTCGGCGGCGTCGGCGCCGAGCGTCGCCGCCACGTTCTTCTTGAGCTGGGTGTCGCTGACGCCGCTCGCCGCGGTGACGCCGATGTGCGTGAACCGGCCGGTGGCGCCGAGCAGGTGGCGCTGGGCGGTCGGGGTGTCGAAGTAGACGACCGCGGCACCGGGGTTGGTCACCTTGAAGGTGGCGACACCGGTGATCCTGGCCGTGAAGTCGCCGGTGGCGGCGATGGTGCGCAGCTCGTCACCGATCTTCAGGTCGTGCTTGTCGGCGGTGTCGGCGTCGACCATCACCTCGGTGGGGCCGCGCGGGGCGTGCCCGGAGGTGATCTCCATGGACCGCAGGTCGTTCTTCGTCCAGTTGCCCGCGAGGGTGGGGGCGCCGCTGGACGGGCCGATGTCGTCGTTGTCGGCGTCGACGACCGTGACGCTGTCGCTGCTGACCGCGCCCTCGGCGGACTTCACGCCGTCGGCCTTCTCCACCCGGGCGACCGCGGAGGCGGGCAGGGACTCGGGCCTGCCGGTGCGCGGGCCCTCGTCGCCCGCTTCCGGGGCGTCCTTCGGCGAGAGCGTCACGTCCGCGGACGTCGCAGCGAAGAGCTTGTCGAAGGTGGTCGTCATCGTGTCCGAGAACACCAGCGTGCCGCAGACGAACGCCACCGAGAGGACCACGGCGATCCCGGAGAGCGCCATGCGTCCCTTGTGCGCGAAGAAGTTGCGCATCGAGGTCTTCAGGACGGTCATGACGTGCGCCCCCGGGCATCAAAGTGCTTCATGCGGTCGAGGACCTGCTCGGCAGTGGGCTGGTACATCTCGTCGACGATGCGGCCGTCCGCCAGGTACAGCACCCGGTCCGCGTACGACGCGGCGACCGGGTCGTGGGTGACCATCACGATGGTCTGGCCCAGCTCCGTCACCGACTTGCGCAGGAAGCCGAGGACTTCGGCGCCCGCGCGGGAGTCCAGGTTCCCCGTCGGCTCGTCACCGAAGATGATCTCGGGCCGGGAGGCCAGGGCGCGGGCCACGGCGACGCGCTGCTGCTGGCCGCCGGAGAGTTCGGTGGGCCGGTGCTTGAGGCGCCCGGCGAGACCGACGGTCTCCACGACCTGGTCCAGCCAGCCCTTGTCGGGCTTGCGGCCGGCTATGTCCATCGGCAGCGTGATGTTCTCGATCGCGTTCAGCGTGGGCAGCAGGTTGAACGCCTGGAAGATGAAGCCGATGCGGTCGCGCCGCAACTGCGTCAGCTTCTTGTCCTTCAGGCCGGTGATCTCGGTGTCGTCGAGATAGATCTGCCCGCCGCTGACCGTGTCGAGGCCCGCCAGGCAGTGCATGAGCGTGGACTTGCCGGACCCCGACGGGCCCATGATCGCGGTGAACTGGCCGCGGGCGATGTCGACGTCGATGTGGTCGAGGGCGACCACGCGCGTCTCCCCCGAGCCGTACGCCTTGACGACCTGGCGCGCCCGCGCCGCCACGGCCGTACGCCCGCCAGTTCCCCCGTGCCTGGGAGTGGTCACAGCCGTTGTCACGGTAAGTCTCCTAAGTGGGTGATGAGATGGCCGCGGTGGCTTCGCGTCCACACAGATCAGTCTGGTCCGCCGGGTGCTCCGGCGCCCTGGTGCACAGCGCAGTCTTTCCCTGGGGAAAACCCCACCCCTGCCACTGCGGTTCGTCGCAGGGCGCGGGGCCGGGCCGGGCCGAGCGCGCGGGGCCGGACCCCCGTTCCGGCCCCGCCTGAACGCCCCGGTCCCCGGCAGCCGTGCTCCGCGGCCCGCGACGTAAGGCAAATCTAAGGACGCCGCCCGGCGTTCTCGTCCTCCGCCGGTACCACTGCGCCCCGGTCCCTGGTACGGAGGTCCCCCTAGGGGTTCTCCACCCGGCGGTGGAGCGTTTCTCAGGGTCGCTCCACCCTCCCGCCGACCGGCACCCCGCTCCAGCGGGCGAGAAACCCTCCACCCTCCCGGAAAGCCCGCCCCGGTGAGAAGGTGACCCGGGGCAACCGGTGCACAGGGAAAGGATGCCGAGGGTGTCAGGGGGGCCGGAGGTGCCGAAGGGGCCAGAGGTGCCGAAGAGGCCTGAGGGGCCAGAGCGGCCGGTGGGGCCTGAGGTGCCGAAGAGGCCAGAGGCGCCGCAGAGGCCCGAGCCGCGGCGCACAGGAGAGCCCCACACGAAGACAGGGCACACGGACCGGCGCGGTGCCGTCGTCGCCGCGCTCATGCTCGTCATGGCGCTCGCCGCGCTGGACGCCACCATCGTCTCCACCGCCGTACCGCAGATCGTCGGCGCGCTCGGCGGCTTCTCCGTCTTCTCCTGGCTGTTCTCCGGCTACCTGCTCGCCGCGACGGTCACCCTGCCCGTGTACGGGAAGCTGTCCGACACCTTCGGCCGCAAGCCCGTCCTCATCGCGGGCAGCGTCCTCTTCCTCGCCGGGTCGGCGCTGTGCGCGCTCGCCTGGGACATGGGCTCCCTGATCGCCTTCCGCGTCCTCCAGGGCCTGGGCGGCGGCGCCCTCCAGGGCACCGTGCAGACCCTCGCCGCCGACCTGTACCCCCTCAGGCAACGCCCCAGGATCCAGGCCAGGCTGTCGACCGTCTGGGCCACGTCCGCCGTGGCCGGACCGGCCGTGGGCGGCCTCCTCACGGCGTACGCGGACTGGCGCTGGATCTTCCTGATCAACCTGCCCGTCGGCGCCTTCGCCCTCTGGCTCATCGTCCGCCACCTGCACGAACCCGTACGCGAACCGCGTCCACGCCACCGCCTCGACTGGCCCGGGGCGCTCGCGGTGTTCGCCGCGGGCGGGGCGCTGCTCACCGCGCTCGTCCAGGGCGGCGTCGCCTGGGACTGGCTGTCGGCGCCGTCGCTCGCCCTGTTCGGCGCGGGGCTCGCGGGCGCCGGGGCGGTCGTGGTGATCGAGCGGCGCGCCGCGGACCCGATCATCCCGGGCTGGGTGTGGCGGCGCCGCACCATCGCCGCGGTGAACCTGGCGCTCGGCTCGCTCGGCCTGGTGATGGTCGCGCCGACGGTCTTCCTGCCCACGTACGCCCAGTCGGTGCTGCACCTGGCCCCGACCGCCGCGGGGTTCGTCCTGTCCGTCATGACGCTGAGCTGGCCGGTCTCGGCGGCGCTCAGCCAGCACGTCTACCGGCGCATCGGCTTCCGCAACACCGCCATGACCGGCATCGGCGCCGCCGCCTGCGTGCTGGCCGCCTTCCCGCTGCTGCCCTACCCCGGCTCGGCGTGGCAGCCCGCGCTCCTGATGCTGCTGCTCGGCGCCGCGCTCGGCCTCTTCCAGCTCCCGCTGATCGTCGGCGTCCAGTCGACCGTCGGCTGGGCGGAGCGCGGCACGACCACCGCGTCCGTGCTGTTCTGCCGCCAGATCGGCCAGACCGTGGGCGCGGCGCTCTTCGGCGCGGTCGCCAACGGCGTCCTGAGCGCCCGGCTCGGCGGCGCGGGCTCCCTGGACGCCGTGGCCGAGTCCCTCGACGACCCGCACGCGGTGGCCGACCCGGAACGGCTGCGGCGCGCCGTCGACGCCGCCGTGGACTCCGTGTACGTGGGCGCGGCCGCGGCGGCGCTGCTGTGCCTGCTCGTGCTGCTGTTCCTGGCCCCGCGGCGGTTCCCCGTCCTTCAGGAGCAGAGAGGGCAGGGAGAGGAGGGAGACCAGGGAGAGGCGAGACAGGAGAGGCAGGAGAGGGAGGAGGAAGGGCCGGGGCAGGCACCCGCCCCGGCCGGGGCGCCGGAACCGGAGCCCGGGGCCGAACCCGGCTCCCCGCCGCCCCCGGCACCCCGGGTGCGCCTGGAGAAACCCCGTACCGACTGATCAGTACGGGGAGGTCCACGCGAGACCACCGCCCCGCACAGCCGCACAGCCGCACGACCGCCGGGCGGCGAAGGGCACGCCCAGGAACCCCGCAGGAACCCGGAGGAACCCTCAGGACCCTTCAGGAACCCGGAGAAACCCCTCAGGAACCCGGAGAAACCCCGGAGGAATCCCGCAGGGTCCCCCTCAGGACCCCTCCCCGGCCGCCGCGGGGCCGGGGATGTCGCCGTAGCCACGGCCCGTGAGGGCGGCCAGGCTGCTGCGCACGTGGTCCATGTGCGCCCGCACCTCGTCCCGCCGCTCCGCGTGCTCCCGCAGCACCCGCTCCGTCTCCCGCCCGATCCGCTCCTCCCGCACCCGCGCCTCCGCGAGGATCGCCGCGGCCCGCGCGGCCGCGTCCTCCTCGCCGTGCCGGGCGGACTCCTCCGCCTTGGCGTACGTCCGCTCCGCCTCGGTGAGACGGGCCTCGGCGGCCGCCACGAGGGCCGCCTCGCGCGCGTCGGCCACGGCCTCGCGCTCGGCGATCTCCCGCTCGGTGGCCTCCCACCGCCCGGCGTGCTCCTTCTCCTGCTCGGCGAGGAGCCCGCTCGTGCGCCGGCGCATCTCGCGGAGCGCCGCCAGCGCCTCGCCGCGCCACTCCTCCGCGTCGCGCCGCGCCGCCTCCCGCAGCTCGTCGGCGGCGGCACGCGCGGCGAGCAGCCGCTGCCGCACCCGCTCCTCGGCCTCGGCCAGCACCGTGTCGGCGTACGCGCGCGCGGCGTCCCGCAGGGCGACGGCCTCCTCCTCGGCCGCCCGGCCGAGCTCGTACGCCTCGGTCGCGGCCGCGTCCCGTACGGCGGCGGCCTCCTCCTCGCAGAGCGCGAGCAGGTACTGGGCGCGCCGCCCGAGCCGGTCGTACGTCTGCGGGGCCAGCCGCTCGACGACCTCGCGCAGCCGCGCGGCCTCCTCACCCATGTCCCGGGCGAGCACGGTCAGGCGGGCGGCCCGCTCCCACGCCGCGTCGCGCTCCCGGGACAGCGCGTCGGCGTACGCCTCCACCTGCGCGGGGCGGTAGCCGCGACCGCGTACGGTGACGAATCCATGGGGTGACGCACCGCTGCCGCTCATCCTTGATCCCCTCTCGCCCTCACCGGTTCTCGCCGTCGCGCTGACTCTCTCCACCGCGCCACCGCCGCACAACGCGATTGGCGCACATCTTGAGGGATCAAGCGGAAGTGGTCATAACGCGACACTCCGCCCGCCCCACCCGGTCAAGGATGCGCCCATTGAGGCGGAAGTCGGAATCGGGGTGTCGTCCCGCCGTACGTAGAAGAGCCGTTCGGCCCGGCGGTACGCCCCGACGGACGGCGGCACGGGCGCACGCACCACCCGCCCCGCGAAGAACACATACCCCCGCCACACCGGCAACAGGCACCCCCTATGGAAGAGGCGCCCGGCCCGCACCGCGGGTCGAGCGCCTCACCGTCACCGGCCCCGGCTACAGCAGGCCGTCCCACATCTGCTCCAGGAGCACCGACCACCAGCTCTCCGGCGAGGCGAGCGCCGCCGGGTCCAGCGCGGCCAGCTGCGTCTGGAAGTCGACGGTCCAGCGGCCCGCCTGCTCCTGGTTGAGCCCGTAGCGCAGCCGCCACATGCGGCCGAGCAGGGCCAGGCAGCGGACGAACTCCAGCAGGCCCGTGTTCACGAACTGCGGCGGCACCGGGGCGCCGCCCGGACCGGCCTCCACCGGCACCGCGACGATGTGCGCCGTGCCGTACTGCACGCACAGCGCCCGCCCGAAGTCACTGCCCATGACGAGGTACGAGCCCGCGTCCGACGCGGGCTGCACCCCGCGCTCCTGCGCCAGCTCCGCCAGGGTCGGCACCGGCCGCCCCGGCTGGGCCTGCGCCCAGAAGAACGGGCCGAAGTCCACGGGCAGCCCCGCCACGACGAGCGTGTACGCCACCAGGTCCGGCACGCCCTGCCGGGACACCGACCGCTGGTCGAACCGGAACACGCCCGGCCCGAACGCCGCGGCCAGCTCCTGCGCGGCGCCCTCCGGCGGCACCGGCGCGGCGGGCTGCACCGGCGGCAGCGGCGCCCGCACCGGCGCGGGGCGCGCCGGGCCGTCGGCGACCTGGTGCAGCTCGCCCTGGTGCGCGAGCAGCTGCTGCATGCCCTGCTGCCGCGACGCGTGGTCCCTGCCGTACGGCGCGATCGAGGTGATGCGCGCCTGCGGCCACGTCTCCCGGATCATGCGCGCGCAGTACGCGCCCGGCAGCTCGCAGGACTCCAGCTCCGTGTGCAGCTCGAGCACCTGGTCCGGCGGCACGTTCATGCCGCGCAGCTCGTGGAAGATCTGCCACTCCGGGTGCGGGGTGCCCGGCGCCGAACGCCGGATCACCTGCTGCTCGGACCCGTCGGCCGCGCGGTAGCGCAGCACCGCCTGGTAGCCCGGTCCCACGGTCGGCTGCCCCATCGGCATCTGCGGATAGCCGTACGGCTGCCCGGCGCCGGGCGGCGGCATGCCCGGGACACCCGGCGCGGCGGGCGGCGGGGGCGCGCCAGGACCGCCGACGGCGGGACCCGCGAGCATGGTGGCGGCGTGGTGGACGCCGCCACCGGGGGCGCCGGGAGCGCCCGGAGCGCCGGGTACGCCGGGAGCGCCGGGAGCGCCGGGAGCGCCGGGCACACCGTGGGCGCCGGGGGCACCCGGGGCGCCGGGCGGGCCGGGCGGCTGCGGCGTCCCGTAAGCACCGGGAGTACCAGGAGCGCCGGGAGTACCAGGAGCGCCGGGCGGGCCCGGAGGCTTGGGGCCGCCCATGCTCGGGTCCGCCAGCATCGTCGCCGCGTGGTGCACACCGCCCGGAGGCGTGCCCGGGGCACCGGGCGGGCCGGGCGGGCCGGGCGGCTGCGGCGTACCCGGAGCGCCGGGAGCGCCCGGAGCGGCGGGAGCGCCCGGGGCGCCCGGCGGTGTGATGCCGCCGCCCATGCTCGGGTCCGCCAGCATCGTCGCGGCGTGGTGCACACCACCGGGGGGCGTGCCCGGGGCACCGGGGGCGCCGGGTCCGGCGGGAGCGCCGGGCGGCGCGGGCGGCTGCGGTCCCTCGGGGCCGAGCGACGACACGAGCTGCGTCGCCACGTAACCACCGCCGGGCGGCGGCGTGGCACCCGCGTCAGGGGCGCCCGGGACGCCGGGGGGCGGCGTGCCGGCACCGGCCGGGGGCGGCGGCGC
>NZ_JASCXL010000195.1:0-8567 GCF_030010595.1 Streptomyces sp. CC224B
GAGGTAGCGCAGCAGGCCGTAGCCGATGCCCTTGTCCGGCACGGCGAGGAGCTGCTCCTTGACCGCCTTGACGGCGGCACCCGCGGCCGCGCCGCCGCCGAGCGCCTCGGCCACGTCGACACCCGCGACGTCCAGGCGGACGGGGTACATGCTGGTGAACCAGCCCACCGTGCGGGACAGGTCGGCGCCCGGCGCCGCGGCCTCCTCACGGCCGTGGCCCTCCAGGCGCAGCAGCAGCGAGGACTCCTCCACCCCGCGCTGCTCGCGCCACGTGGCTACGGCCAGGGCGAGCGCGGTCAGCAGCCCGTCGTTGACGCCGCCGCGGTAGGCCGCGGGCAGCGTGGTCAGCAGCGCCTCCGTGGCCGCCACCGGCAGGTCCTTGCGGACGTGGGCGACCGTGGCGACGGTGTCGACGGCCGGGTCCAGCGGTCGGCTGCCGAGCACCGGGTCGGGACCGGCGACGGCGGAGCGCCACAGGGCCAGTTCCGCGCCGCGCTCGGCGGAGGCGGCCTCGGCGGTCAGGGCGTGCGCCCAGCGCCGGGCGGAGGTGCCGACCGGCGCCAGCTCGGGGGTGCGGCCGTCGCGGACGTCCCGCCAGGCCGACGCCAGGTCGGGCAGCAGGATGCTCCAGGACACGCCGTCGACGACGAGGTGGTGCAGCACGAGCAGCAACCGCCCGGCGCGCTCGGCACCGGCGTCGAACCAGACGAACTGCGCCATGACGCCGGCCGCGGCATCCAACCGGTCGGTGGCGGCGTCCAGTTCGGCGGCGGCCAGCTCGTTCCAGTCCTCGCCCCAGGTGCCGTCCGTGGCGACCCGGTGGACGAGCGGCGCGACGGCCACCGTGCCGGGGCCGGACACCTCAAGGCCCGGAGTCTCTCCGGTGACCAGGCGCGAGCGCAGCATGTCGTGCCGGTCGACCACCGCGGACAGCGTCGCGACCAGGGCGGCCTCGTCCATCCCGGCCGGCAGGTCGACGGCCATCGCCATGGTGAACCGGTCGATCCCCGTGCCGAGTTCCTGGAGCCAGTGCCCGATGGGCAGCAGCGGCGCGAAGCCGGTGCCGCCGCCCTCCAGCTCCTCCAGGACCGGTCCGGCCTCGGCGTCGCCCGCGGCGGCCTCGGCCAGCTCCGCCACGGTGCGGGCCTCGAAGATCTGCCGGGGTGTGACCTCCACGCCCTGCGCGCGGGCCCGGGCGACCACCTGGATGGAGCGGATGGAGTCACCGCCGACGGCGAAGAAGTCGTCGTCGATGCCGACCCGCTCCAGACCGAGGACGTCGGCGTAGACCCCGGCCAGGACCTCCTCGACCGGGTTGCGCGGCGCCCGGTAGGCGCTGCCGGTGAACTCCGGCTCGGGCAGGGCACGGCGGTCCAGCTTGCCGTTGGGGTCCAGCGGCAGCTTGTCCAGCATCACGAAGACCGAGGGCACCATGAACTCCGGCAGCCGCCCGGCCACGAACCGGCGCAGCTCCCGCGAGGAGACCGCCGCGGTCAAATCCACGTCCAGGTCGCCCACATCGGCTACGGCGCCGGGCTCGCTCTCCCACAGGTGCGCGGCCACCACGTAGCCCACCAGCTGGGTGCTGCCCTGGTGCTGTCGCGTCACCACCGCGGCCTTCGCGACACCCGGGTGGGCGGTCAGCGCCGCCTCCACCTCGCCCGGCTCGATGCGGAAGCCGCGCACCTTGACCTGCGCGTCGTCACGGCCGGCGTACTCGAGCTGGCCCTGGTCGTTCCAGCGGGCCAGGTCCCCGGTGCGGTACATCCGCTGCCCGGCCGGGCCATAGGGGTCGGCCACGAACCGCTCGGCCGTCAGGCCCGCCTGGCCGAAGTAGCCACGCGCCACCTCACCGGCCACATACAGCTCGCCCACCACACCCGGCGCCACCGGCTTCAGCCCCGCGCCCAGCACATAGGTGCGCATATTGCCCAGCGGCACCCCGATCGGCGCACCCGCCGCCCCCCTCCAGCCTTCCTGAGCCTGGAAAGCGGTCGCGTAGAACGACTCCGTCTGCCCGTAGGGGTTGACCACGCGTACGCCAGGGATGGCCTCCCGGGCGCGCTCCACCAGCGCGGCCGACAGCGCCTCACCGCCGAAGACGACCGTGTCGGCCTGGAGCTTCCCGCCCACCTGGTCGAGGAGTTCGGCGAACACGGACGGCACCGAGCTGATGACACTGCCCGACCAGCCGCCGCGCTCGGCCACCACCAGCGGATCGCGGACCACCTCCACCGTGCCGCCCACCGACAGCGTGGTGACGATCTCGAACACCGACACGTCGAAGTTGATGGAGGTCCCTGCCAGCATCCGGCAGCCCGCCTCCACGCCGACCACCGCGGCGAGGCGCGTGACACCGTTGACCACCCCGCGGTGCGTCACCGCCACACCCTTGGGCTTACCGGTCGAACCGGAGGTGTACATCACGAAGGCGGTGTTGTCCGGCAGCAGCCCGGTCGCGGGCAGGTCCGCCGCGCCGCTGCCCAGGTCGAGCTCGTCGAGCCGGAGCCGGGGGGCGCTGTCGTCGGAGGGCAGCACCGACTCGGTGTCCGTGTCGGTCAGGATGAGCTGCGGACGGGCCTCGGAGAGGATGTGGCCGAGGCGGGCGCTCGGGTAGCGGGGGTCGATGGGCACGTACGCCGCACCGGACTTGAGGATGCCGAGCAGCGCCGTCACCAGGTCCGCCGTGCGCGGCAGGGAGAGCCCGACGAGCGTCTCGGGGCCCGCGCCCCGCCGGATCAGCTCGTGCGCGAGGCGGTTGGCCCGCTCGTCCAGCTCCCGGTACGTCAGGTCCTGGAACTCGGTCGTGACCGCGACGGCGTCCGGGGTCAGCCCGGCCTGCCGCTCGAAGAGCTGGGCGACGGTCAGCTCGGGGGTCGGCTCGGCCGTCTCGTTGCGCCCGGCGAGGACGCCCCGCTCGGCGGGGGAGAGCACGTCCACCGCGCCGAGCCGGGTGGTGGGGTCGTCCGCGAGCGCCCGCAGGATGCGGACGAAGCGGGCCCCCATCTCCTCGACGGTGGCCCGGTCGAACAGGTCGGTGGCGTACTCGAGCACGCAGGTCACGCGGCCCTGCTCGTCGGCGGAGAAGTTGAACTCCAGGTCGAACTTAGCGGTCTTGTTCGCGACGGCCTCGAGCGTGACGGTCAGGTCCGGCAGGTCGAGCTCGACGTGGGCGACGCTCTGCCAGCTGAACATCACCTGGAAGAACGGGTGGTAGGCGGTGGAGCGCTCCGGGTTCAGCGCCTCCACGAGCCGCTCGAAGGGCACGTCCTGGTTCTCGTACGCGCCGAGCGCCTTGTCCTGGACGCGGTCGAGCACCTGCTCCAGCGTGGGGTTGCCCGACAGGTCGGTGCGCAGCACCCAGGTGTTGACGAAGAACCCGACGAGGTCGAGCAGCGCCTCGTCGGTGCGCCCGGCGACGGTCGCCCCGATGGGGACGTCCTCACCGGCGCCGAGGTGGTGCAGCAGCATGGCGAGGGCCGACTGCATCACCATCGCCTGCGTCAGGCCCCGACGGCCGCCCACCTCCGCGACGGCGGCCGCGAGGTCGGCGTCGATCGTGAAGGGGACCACGTCCCCCTCGTGGCTCGCCTTCGACGGCCGCGGCCGGTCCGTGGGCAGCCGCAACTGCTGGGGTGCGCCCGCGAGTTCGCGGCGCCAGTACGCGAGCTGGGTGGACAGCACGCTCGTGGGGTCGTCCGTGTCCCCGAGGTACTCCCGCTGCCACAGCGTGTAGTCCTTGTACTGCACGGGCAGCTCGGGCCAGTCCGGCTCCTGGGACCGCATCCGGGCGGTGTAGGCGGAGGCCAGGTCCCGGCTCAGGGGCGCCACCGACTCGCCGTCGGCGGCGGCGTGGTGGACGACGAGGACCAGGACGTGCCGCCGCGGTCCGCTGCGCAGCAGCCGCACCCGCACGGGTATCTCATGGGACAGGTCGAACCGGTAGGAGGCGGCCTCGGCCACCGCGGCGTCCACGCCCTCGGGCGCCACGTCGACGACCGGCAGGTCCCCGAACAGGCCGTCGGCGGGCTCGATCCGCTGCACGGGCCGGCCCTCGCCGTCCTCGACGAACAGCGTGCGCAGGCTCTCGTGCCGGGTCACGACGTCGCGCAGCGCCAGGCGCAGGGCGTCCACGTCCAGCGCTCCGTCCAGGTGCAGCACGAACGGGACGTTGTACGTCGCCGACGGGCCCTCGAGCCGGTCGATGAACCACAGCCGGCGCTGCGCAAAGGACAGAGGGATCATTTCGCTTTTACTCCTCGGTAAGTCTTCCTGCGCAGACGGGTCCATTGCGGGCGCTAATGGAGCGCCGAGGGCGCACGAACTCGACGTGCGTGGTCTTCGGGAATCTCAGTGAGTGAGCCTGGCATTCGGTCCACGTCGCGTCTGCCGCGCATTCCGCGGTGGGCTCGCGGAGAGGGCGGCACTTCGGGCTGACGGCGGAGCGACGCTTACTTTTCCCGCAGCGCCGGGCGGGGTCAAGCAAATTCGGTGCGGAACAGCGCCCCGACCGGCGCCGATGTCCTGTCGCCAGGAAATCGGGACACCGGCCGGGCCGCGGCGGCCGGGCGGGAAGGCGGCGTCACGGCACCCCCGACGGCGGGCGGACGGGCGGCCTCCAGCGCGCCGCGGTGGCCTTGGGACCGCCCGTCCGCAAGGTGTCCGCCGGGCCCCCCGGGGCGCCGCCTGAACGCCCAGGAGAGCCCGGCGGGACCCCGGAGGCCGCCCCGGCCCGCCGAACGCCGCCTCCAGCCCGCCGGGTGCCGCTCAGCCGGCCGGATGCCGCTCAGCCGGCCGTGTGCCGCTCCACGAACTCCGCCATCGCCTCGACGGTCGGGCGCTCGTACAGCTCCTGCGTCGGCACCCGGACCGCGAAGGCCTCGTCGACCAGGGCGAGCAGCCGCGTCGCCCGGATCGAGTTGCCGCCGAGGTCGAAGAACGAGTCGTCCCTGCCGATCTCGGGGTGGTTCAGCGCGTCCGACCACAGGGCGGCGATCCGCCGCTCCAGGTCGTTGGCGGGCGCCGTGAAGTGGCGCTTGGGCCGGTCGGCGGCCGTGTCGGCGAGGAGTTGGGCGACGTCGACACCGCCCGTCGCGTCCCTCGGCACCCGGTCCACCCGCACCAGCCGCACCGGCACCGGGCAGTCCCGCACGGCCGGCGCCACGGCCGCGTGCACGGCCTCCGCGTCGACGCCGTCGGCGGTGTAGGCGACGAGCAGTTCACCCACCCGCAACTGCTCCGGCACCAATTCGTCGACGATGGCCGGATGCGCCAGGTCGAGGCCCACGATCACATAGTGGTGCGGTGTCGCGATGCCTTCGGTGAACAGCCGGAGTCCGTCCGTCGCCTCGATGGAACGGAAACCGCGGCTGCGGGCCGGCGCGTCGGACTGGTTCTGGTTCATGCCGACGCCCTTCCACATGCTCCAGGCGAGGCAGTGCACCGGACGGCGCCGTTCGTGGTGCCAATGGTCCGCGAATCCGACGAGGAAGCCGTTTGCCGCGGCATACGCGCCGAAGGAATGGCCGCCGAATTCGCCGTTCACGGAGCCGAAGAGCACGAGCGAGGCGTCGGGCCGCGCCGCCAGCACGTCCGCCACCGCGAGCGTGCCCGCGACCTTGGCGCCGTACTGGGCGGCGAACGTGTCCGCGGACTCGGCCGCCACGGTGTGCCGTTCGAGGTCGGCCCACTGGCCCGTGGGGTCCGTCCCGGCCAGGTGCAGGGCACCGTCGAGACGGCGCCCCCAGCGCGCCTCCGCCGCGGTGACCGCCGCTTCCAGCGCGGCCCCGTCGGTGACGTCCAGCTGCTCGTACACGACGCTGCCGAGCGCGGTCAGCTCGGCCAGCCGGGCCGCCCTCTCCCCGTCGGCGGGGGACCGGCCGACGAGCAGCAGCCGCGCCCCGTAGGCGGCGGCGAGGTAGCCCGCGACCTCGTACCCGATGCCGCCGAGCCCGCCGGTGACCAGGTAGAGCCCGCCCGCCACCAGCGGCGGCGCGGCCTGCGCACCCTCCTCGGCGACCGGCGCCACCTGCGGCTTCCAGCGCCGTCCCGCGCGTACCGCCACGACACCGGTGCCCGCCCGGTCCGCCAGCTCGGCGCGCACGGCCTCCGGCCAGGCGCCGGGGTCGGCGGGCAGGTCGAGCTGGCGGATCACGTGGCCGGGGTTCTCGGCGACCGCGGTCCGCACCAGCGCGGGCAGCGCGCAGGTGCCGAGGTCGACGGCGTCCCCGTCGCGCACGTACACCGCGCCGCGGGTGACGAGGAGCAGCGGCGGGCGGCCGTACGACCCGTCGGCGAGCGCCCCGACGAGGGCGGACAGCTCCGCCGTCGCCGCGGTGAGGCGGGCGTGCGGGTCGCCGTCGCCGGACAGCGGCGGGGCGAGGACGACGTCGGCGACCGGGCCGTGGGCCCCGGTCACGGCCGCGAGCAGCCGCCGCAGCTCCTCGCGGTCGTCCGTACGCGCCTCGTACGACCCGGGTGCCCGCTCGGCGAACCGCTCGCCCCGGCGGACGGTGACCAGCGGCCCCTCCACGCCCAGGCGCCCGGCGTCGCCGTCGTCGGCGATGACGAGCCGCACCCCCTCCGGGGCGCCGTCCGCCGTCGCCGCGGGGGCGGGCAGCTCGGTCCACTGCCGCCGGAACAGCCAGGTGTCCAGGACCTCCTCGGGCTCCTCGCCGCCGATGACCCGGTCGGCGAACGTCCCGGCGCGGAACGCGGTGACGAGCGCGGCGCGTTGCACCTTGCCGCTGCCGGTCTTCGGGAACTCCGCCTCGGTGACGGGCACGAGGAGGTCGGGCGCGATGCCCACCTCGCGGGCCAGCAGGGCCCGCACCTCCTCGGTGACCGCGGCCAGCGCGTCGGCGTCCCAGCGCAGCGGCACGAAGAACACCACGAGCTGGTCGGAGTCGGCGCCCGGCTCGCGCACCCCGGCGGCGGCCGAGAAGGTGACCTTCACGCCCTCGGCCCGCTCCACGACGCTCTCGATCTCGTGCGCCATGTAGTTGATGCCGCGCACGATGATCTGGTCCTTCTTGCGCCCGGCGATGACGATCTCGCCGTCGTGGACGAACGCGAGGTCGCCGGTGCGGAACCAGCCGTCCTCGTCGAACGCCTCCCGGTTGGCCTCCGGGTTGGCGAAGTAGCCGTGCATCATCGTCAGGCCGCGGATGCGCAGCTCGCCCAGGCGGTCCTCGGGCAGCTCCCGGCCGGAGTCGTCCACGACGCGCAGCCGCACCCCCGGGATGGGGCTGCCGACCGTCGAAAGGACGACCGCGTCCTGCGCGTCCGGGTCGACGTGGCGGATGCTGCCGGTCAGCGAGGCGGGGTCGATGGAGACGGTGCCCGCGCGGCGGTCGTCGCGGTGCTGGCGGGTGTAGGTCACCCCGGAGCAGGTCTCGGACATGCCCCACGCCGGGCGCATGACGTCGGCGCGCAGCCCGTGCGGGGCGAGCAGCTCCAGGAACCGGTGGCTGGTCGCCGCGATCACCGGCTCGCCGCCGTTGACGATCTCGCGCAGACACGACAGGTCCCAGGAGCGGTTGCCGCGGATCTCCTTGGCGTGCTCGTTGACCAGGGCGTAGACGAAGTTCGGCGCCCAGGTGTTCGTCACCCGGTAGCGGTCGACCCAGTCGAGCCAGAGCAGCGGGTCGCCCAGGGCGTGCTCGGTCCTGGCGTTGATGTGCAGGCAGCGCAGGAACACGTCGCGGACGTTGTAGAAGGCGACCGTGACGTGGTCGAACGGCATGTAGATGAGGCTGATGTCGTCACCGGTGAGACCGGCGTGCTGGATCACCGCCAGCGAGCGGGCCACGAGGCTCGCGTGGGTGTGGTGGACGCACTTGGGCATCCCGGTGCTGCCCGAGGTGAGGAGGTTGAGCGCCGGGGACTCGGGGGTGGCGGGGAACCAGTCGCCGTCGGGCGGGCAGGCCACGAGGTCGCCGACGGTCAGGATCCGCACGTCCGGCTCGCCCCACAGCTCCCGCACCCCGGTGAGCGCGTCGACGGTGGCGCCGTCGGTGAGCAGCACGGGCCGCCCGAGCAGCTCCCAGGCGTTGTGCAGCTTGCGGTTGGTCTCGTTCTCCGCGCGGTACGTGGTGGCCACGCCGACCGGCGTCGGTACGAAGCCGCCCAGCAGGCACGCCCAGAACGCGGTCAGGAACTCCTTGTTGTCCTCGAACTGGAACAGCGCCGCGTCCCCGGGGCGCAGCCCGGCGGCGCGCAGTCCGGCGAGGACCCGCTCGGCGTCGGCGAGCAGCTCCGCGTAGCTCTGGAACACGTCGTCGTGTCCCTTGGTCAGGTAGACCGTCCCCTTGTCCGGCGCGAGCCGGGCGGCCTGGCGCAGGGCCTCCTGCAGGGTGGCCGGCGCGTCCTCGGGGGCCTGGAGGGGGCCGCCGTCCAGGACGGCGGGCACGGCGGCGCCGCGGTCCGGGCCGGCGGCGGGCGGCGGCGGCGCGGCCGCGGGGCGGGGGGGCGGCCCCCCCCCCCCCCCCCGGGGGGGGGGGGGGAGGGCCCACGGGGGGACACCACGGACCCGAAGCGGTGGGGGGATGCGGGGGGTGGTGTGAAAA
>NZ_JASCXL010000196.1:0-8476 GCF_030010595.1 Streptomyces sp. CC224B
TGGGCGCAATCCGATCCCATGCCGCATCCGTCAACTCACCACGACCCACCACAAGATCAATTATCAGACAGGACCTAGCAGTGCGTTCCAGGGGGTGTCGTCTGCCCGGGCGGCCGAGCGGGCGTCCACGCACGCGATCACCATGCCGAAGAGGACGAGGGCCCTCACCGGGCTCGGGCCGGTCCTGCGAAGTCCGATAAGGGACCGACTGCCGAAGAGAGGGTCGGAGCTCCGGTCCGGAGCCGGACCCGGACGCTGCCGCAGCGTCTTCACCCCTGCCGGGAGGTTCGAGTTGGTCGACGCGGTGGAGCGCGCGTGCGCACGGTGCCCGAGGGGTGCTGCGTGCTTCTTCCAGCTGGTGCTGCGCATACGGTCAGGTCCATGCGCGCAAGGCATTCGAGCCAAGAGCATCGCGCCAAAAGGTTTGTCACGAGGTCGGACGTCGACGATGATCGCCTCATGACGACCAGAAAGGGCCATGCCCTCTAGGCGCCCCGCTTCTCTCTCCACAGGTCGCGCGCCACCGACCGCCGCTTACCGCAGCGCCCGATGACCGTGACCGCCCACCCTGGAGAGCCCGCCCGTGCAGAGGACCGCCCTCACTTCCTACGCCCACCTCCCCCGCGCGCACCACGACCGCCACGTCCTGACGAGTACCGTCGATGTCTTCGGCGTCGCCCACTGGCTGCTTGCCGAACGCGCTCCGCAGCCCGGCGGCGATGTCCGTCCCTTCGACGCCCTGGTCGTCTCCGTTCATCCGGACGGCCATGTCGAACGCACCGAGCTGAACTCGGTGCGAGCCCGCTGGCCGCACCTGGACCGCCTGCCTGACGCCGGGTTCGTCGTCGCCGCGTCTCGCGCCCGCCGGCACGAGGACGCGAACCAGGTCCAGGTCTTCGACGCGCTCGGGCGCGAGACCTCGTCCTTTTCCGTCGGGGACGCCATCGAGCACCTGCTCGTGGACGAGACCGGCCATATCTGGGTCGGGCACTTCGACGAGAACCCGGTCGGCATCCGTCGCTGGAGCGCCACGGGCCGACTCGCCTGGGCCTCCGACGACGCCGCCATTCCCGGTCTGTTCGACTGCTACGCCCTGAACGTCTCGGGCACCGTCGCCTGGGCGTGCCCGTACACGGACTTCCCGCTCGTCGAGATCCGCCCCGACCGGCCCGTGAGGGTCTGGTCGAACCGCATAAGAGGCGCCCACGCGGTGGCCGTCCACGGTGACCGGGTGGCCTTCTACGGCGGCTACGGCGAGGAGCAGGACCGACTCGGCCACGCAGAACTCACCGAAACATCCGTCGAGCCAACGGACACTGGTCAGCTCACCCTGCCCGATGGCTCTGCCCCCGGCCGCCGGCGGGCCGTCGGCCGAGGAAGCAGGATCTACGTCCAGGCCGAGCCATTCACCGCGTGGGGCGTGTTCGACCTCAACAGCTGATACCGGGCACTGAACCATTTCATGGGGACCCGCGGTAGAGGCGCGGGTCCCCATGCTCGACACCGCATGCGGGCAGGCCCACGCTCGGCGTCACGGTTGGGCCGATTTCGAGCATCCCAGTTGTCCGTCTGGGCACTTGGAGCGCTTAGTCACCTTCAGGCACTCCAGGCCCGGGTGGCGCGCCATGCGGACAGCAGCATGCCTCGAGCGCGCTCCATGTGCTGCCCGCGCTGGACAGCAGTCCCGGTCAGGGGGTAAACCGCAACGCTTCATGCGCGGCAAGGGCCGCGATGCGTAGCCGCTCGGTAAGGGCAGCCCTGCCAGCCCCACGAGTCTTGTAGGCATGGCAGTTGGGACACAAGGCGATCATCGCTTTCGGGTGCTCACTTCCACCGGCCGCATGGTCGTCAATGTGGTCCACTTCGAGCAGCGGATCACCTGCCGAAGTGCGGTAGGGCAGGTCGCGAAGCAGGCACGTGGGGTTCTCGCACAGCCCATGACAGCGCTCCAGGACGGCAATCCTGGCTTCGTGATCGCGGGTACGGCGTGTGCCCTTCACCGCACGGCGTGCATCGTGCTGACCGGTGCGCTCACGCTGCTCGATCCGCTCACACCGTGCCCGGTAGGTGGCACCAACCGAAGCTCGTGCCCGCATTCTCCGCGGTGTGTACGGCTGAGGGCTGAACGGAGACCTCCGAAGCCCGGAGGGAGGCCGCGTGACTTCTTGTGCCAGGGCTTGCCAGAGAGAGCTCAGTCTCTGCTGCCCATCGATGATCACAGGTGCCCACGCGTGCGTCTTCCCCGTGCCGGTATAGATCGTCACACTCTGACGAGCTACCTGGTCCATGCCCCTCCCCGATCACTCTGACGAGAATCCCTCAGTCCACTGACATCTCGTCTTGCCTGCCGCTGCACCCTTCCGGATGGCGAGGACACCGAGGCCTAGGAGGATTGGCTCAGGGAGCGCGAGGTTATCTCGAGCTACTCGTCGGCCGTGGTCAAGTCCCCGCTGGCGTCCCCAGTAACGGGCTGCCGCTGCTAGTCGAGGCAGCGGACCTGGCACTCGTCCGGCTTCAGCCGCATCCGTGTCTGTAGGACCGAGTCGCCTCTGAACCTGACGAAGTACCTGCGCCAGGCTAGGTCAGTAAGATGCCAGTCCGCCACCAGATCAGCGCCGTCCGAACTCCCGTCGCGAACGGTCCAGGGGGGCATCGGGCCTGTTGCGGGCGAGCAGCGCCTCCCGTACCTCCTCCGGCGTGCCAGGAGCGGTGCCGTCGGAGGGATGCGTGACGCGTTCGAAGCGGCTGAAAAGTCCCATGAGCGCAACCTCGTTTGCCCAACCCGCGGTCAGCTCGGGATGGGCCGCAAGACCCAGCTCGGCGAACCCCTGGAGGGGCGGGCTTGGAGTGCACGCGGATCACGGCGGAAGAACGGTTGATGTACAGCGCACCGTCCAGACCGTAGGCACGGGTTGTGCCATAGGCCACGTCGATCACGACGACCGGCAGCCCCATGCCGCAATAAACAGCGTATAGAGCATGAGCGTGCGCGGGGCGGCTCGATCAAGAAGCGCGGCGACAGCCCCGTGCTGCGCTCCAGCCACACGCCAACACGGGTGACGTGACAGGGCGCGTTACGGATCCATGATCTTGCGCGATAGACGTGGAAGGGAGCCCTGATCACAGCAGCTAGCCTGCTGAAAGACCTCCTCGCAGGACGGGGGGCAGCCGTCCCCTGCCAGGAGAGCGGCCACATCTGCGCCCCACAGCCCACGCAGGGCTCCGCCAACTCGCTGGAGGACACACATGTTGGGCATCATCGTGGCCATAGGCGCGGTGGGGTTCATCCTCGCCGTGGCGGGACAGGGCGGCTGGCCGAAGCTGGGCGGAGCCGTCGCAGGCAGCGTCCTTGTCACCCTGCTGCTCGTGCCGGTCGTCAGTACCGTCGCGCTTTTCCTTGCAGTGCCCGCCATCGGCATGGCGATGGGGTTGCTGCCACCGTTCGACTGCGAGACGGCTCCGCGGGCCTACGTTGGCTGGCTGGTCTCGGTGCTGCTCGTCGCAGCGGGTCTCGGCCTTCGGTTCGCCGTACAGGACCCGGACGGGGCCTTAGTGTTCGTCATCCTCTTCGGCCCCGGGGCCTGCGCCGCGGCCGGTCGGCTCCTCTACTACGTGAGCTGCCGTGACGAGTGAGCACCGGGGCACCGGCTCTGGCGATGATGGGGTGGCAGAACGATGGCCGTTGTTGTCAGATGGCCACCGTGAGGATGCCACACCGGTGCGACGGACGCGGCAGCCACGCTGAAGACCGTGTCCTTAAGCGGCCGCATCCCGCACTGTCGGCATGAGCGACGCCGAGCGACTGCAACGCGAGTTCGCTTCCGTCATCGCCAGCGGCCACCGCCACGGAGGCTCGCTCCAGATCGAAGAGCGTGCCGCCGCCCTCTCCGAACAGACCCTGCGCCTCTAGTACTCCGGCAGCGCCACCCAGCGGGTCCGCAGCCATCTCTATGCAACCGCAGCGTCCTTCCGACCGTCGGGTCACCGATGGCTTCCCAGTCCTGTGCTGCATCGGGTCGGGCGAGGCGGTGGTATTCCGATCGTGCGGCTTCGAGCAGGCGGCGCCAGGGCGTGACCGGCGGACGTTGTCGCAGGAGGACCCGCCGTTCGCACTCGGTCGTCCCCGCCCGGGATTCCGTCACTGGTTGTCGGCCGCGAGTCCGAGTGGCTGGTTTGGACATGAGTAAGCCTCGGCCTGTCCCTGCCGCTCCTCGCGGAATTCGTCACGCACCAACGGCGCCGAATCACGGCGGGCGCAGCCCGCTGCTGGACCCGGTGGTCTTCCGGGACCCCGGCTTCACCCGGGGTGTGGTCTGCGTGGCCCTGCTGTCCGGAGGGTCGGCGGGGCTGACGTTCGTGCTGTCCCAAGGAGGGCCGGATGATGTCACCGGTGACGGCGGGCGTGGTCGACGTCGCGCCCAACGCCGGCTTCCATGCGAACGGACCGGCTCACTGGCCGGCTCGACCACCGCATTGCCGTCCTCGGCGGGACGGCCTTCGAGGCGGGACGGTCCTCGAGGCGGGTTTCACCCTGATCGGCTGGTCCGCCTCCTCCGTCGGCGCCACGGGGCTGCCCGCGGGGCTGATCATGCCTACTCGTCGTTGTCCTCGAACTCGACCTACGCATCGTCGGCGTTGCGGTCGGCGGCGGCCGCGGCCCGTTCGTCGAATGCGGCGAGTCCGGTCAGCGCCGGGGCACCGGCGGCCAGGGCGCCGTGCGGGCCGCCCGGCTGGGAGCGGCGCCCGGGTCGCCGGCGGCTTGGCCGATGGCGGTGCGCAGCAGGGCGATGGTCGACGCGATGGCGTCGGCACGGGGTGGGTCACCGAAGGGCTGTTCTTCCTCGAGGAGCACGCGACGGGCATGGGCACCGGCGGGCCGACGGGTACCGGCGGGTGCCAGCCAGGCAACACCGGCGGCGGCCAGGGGGTGGCATTTTCGGTGCCAAGGAGACGGCAGCTGCGGACTGCAGCCCCTGAGACCCTGGCTTGCTCTCTCTTAGGACGTCCGAACCGGGAGCGATCCCTGCGCGAGGCGGCGCTCGAGACTACGTGAGCTTCTTCAGGATCCGCGATCGCGCGTCTTCGGATCCGATCACAGCGAAGCTGGTGCGCTTATCTTTGGACCGCTTTACAGCGATTTCCCCGTTCAGGCGAGAGGCTTTGGAGGCATTCTTGCTCTCGAATTCAATGATCATTGAATTCCTGCCGCAGGACAGTGATACCCATGGGTCAGAGCCTACGGAACTCGACGCCGAGGAACTGAAGTACGGGCCGCCCGGGAGCTTAGTGCTACCTTCAGAGGAGCTTTCCGGCCACGCGGTCCGCAGACCGATAATCTCGCTCCCCTTTGAGCCAGATACAGAAATCCCGCACTTTTCAGCAACCACGTAGGCAACAATATGGTGTTTACCCAGGCGAACTTCACCTACGGGGCGTGCACGATGGCCTGGACCCTCAGAGTCGACAACCTTCATGAAGTCGCCGCTCAAATCCACTTCATTGAGTTTATTCAAGGGGACGCCGTGTGTTTCAGGTGGGGGCGACGCCCCCTCAGAGTTGCCCCCACCCGTGGTGCAAGCCGCTGCGGCCAGCGAGAGAGTGGCAGCGATGACTGTTGATCGGACCGGTCGATTCATCAGCAAAAACCCTATCACTCGTCTCACAGGTCGGATCAGCCCTTGGTGGTCCACTGGTTGAAGCACACACCGACCGGCTTCAGCACGTAACCGGCGTACTTCTTGTTCGCGAAAACTGCCTGGTAAGTGTAATGATCGTAGAGAGGGTATGCCTGGATAGTCCCGAATCGCCCCTTCGGAACTTCATAACGGGTCTGATTTTCAACGGTGTAGCTTTTTGAGACACTGAACCCCATAGCCGCAGAGATCTTTCCGGCGGACAGGGATACGTCGGACTTCCTTTCCGTCGCAACAGATTTGCTGACAGTCAGAACCAAAGTTGTTTCACCTCGGCCGCTGGTCTGCTGCAGAAGCCGGGTACCGCAGTTCTGACCCTGGTACCGCTTGTTCTTAATCTTGATGAGGCTTTCGCCCGGCTTCTTCTTGATCGCATCGCCAGGTGCAATGATGTCGCTTACATCATCACCGGAAACAGACTGCACAGGAACGGTCCGCTTCACGACCGTGTCAGGGCCCGGCACATGGAATCCCTCAGGAAGACTTGTATCAGCGAGAACCGTTTCGGTGTCGGCCCCCCCTGCCGGGGCTGCCGTGGCCGTCCCCACGGCCATTGCACTCAATACAACTGCTCCGGCGAGTGCCCGCAGTACGCGATTCGCAGTTCTCCAAATCAAAGATACGAGAGCCTACGGCGGTCACCCGCAGTACTCGAATCACAGCTTAGATCATTTCTCTCGGGTTCAGATCCGGGATCCGGACACTGCACCTGCTGCCTGAAGGCTGCGCTCAGCACTCGCACCAGCCGGGACACAGGAAATGCGACCCGGCCAGACATCAGCTCTCACACCAGCTCACACGCTGAAAATGCAACAACTCCCGTAGATGCAGCGTCACATGATGCCACCAGCTGGAGTCAACAGCCGCCACTACCCATTACCTGCTTTGCGCAACAAAGAACTCCCGGCGAGGGCCTGACGGAACCTCAACAGCCACAACGCGTTGGTGACGCTGCAACAACGCTGCATACGGCCCTGGAACCTCGGGCTGCGCAAGCAGGTCCATGATGAGGAGTTCACGGTGGAAGTGGCCCGGTAGCTGGGCACCGCAGCGCTCGTAGCCACCCCCGGCATGCAGGTCGCCATGGGCGAGAGCGCTGCACACGGCAGTCTTCACGCCGGTCCTCACAGTGGCGGCAGTCCCGGCCCGAGTCGGCAGCACCCGAGCATCGCACCGCGCGTCGCCGACTCCTGGCGTTACGGCAGACCCCGGGTCAGCGGCCAGCCGACCGGATCGGTGAGCGGGCCGCCGGTGCGCAGCTACTCGGCCAGGCGCCGGGGCAGGCGGCCGGGCCGGTTCGACGAGGCGGTGGAGTACAACCGCGTAGCCGTCGGCGCCCTCCGCGGCGGCCTCGAGCGGGCAGGCCTGCGGCAGCCAGCTCCTGCAGCCCTGTTTTCCTTCACGGCGGCGGAGCGCGGGGCGGGGCGGCGGGTGCGGTCGCAAGCAGCACCGCGGCGAGCAGCGGTCCGAAGTCGACCAGCAGCGGCGCGGGCAGGATCGCGGATCGATTCCACACCTGCAGCCAGGACGCGAACGGCTGCACGGTGCCGTCGTCCCGGTCGGCGTCACGGGCAGAACCTGCTCGGCGCTGCGGGTGCAGGGGCAAGCGCCGCCCGATCCCACCGCTCCCCACCCCCGCTCCCCGCGCACGTCTGGGCACCCGGTGTGGGGCGCGTGCGCGGCGATGGGGCAGGCGTCCGCCTGGTCGATCCGAGGCCACGCCCGCGGCCGCTCGGCGGGCGGGTCCGGCGGCGGTGTTCGGGGGCCAGGACCGTGATCGGGCTCGGTCAGCCCCGGCACGCGACACACTCACGGTGCCGGAAGAGCGGCGGCGAGCCGCGGATGACCAGCGTGGGCCCCGACGGCCCTCAGGCCCACATCACCCGGCGTGAGCGCCTGACCGACCGCCTTCGAGATGACGGCCGCCATCAGCGCGGGAACCGATGGACAGGGGCGCTCGCCGTCGACCAGCGGCGGATGCGGGTCGCATCGGGTGCGATCTGCCGGTGACCTTGGGCTTTCGATGCTGCGGCGATCCGGCGGGCGATCTCGCCGTGCGACAGGCCGGCGGCCGCGATCCACAGCGCGAGGTCCGGGTTGCTCGATCTGCTGGTCACCGCCGTCTCGTCCTGCCTGCATCACGGAGTCAACTCCGCCAGGGTTCGCGGCACCTACGGTCTGACCAGGGCCCTGTCCAGGGGCGGATCCAGCATCTGCGGTGGCCGCCCGGCTATCCGCATGAGGCAAGTGGCCTGGCTGGCCTCCGGTAAAGAGACAGGGAGCATCATCCAGGGTGCCGATCTTGGCTTTGCCTCGTCGGTTCGCGATGAATTTGCGGACCAGGGTGGCCAGAGGCAGGGGGAGGACGACGGGTGAGGCCCCGAAGGTGATCGCGACGGTCTCGCCATTTGGCGTGCGAGAGCGACGTCGGGGCGCTCAGCACGCGTCAGTGCCTCGTGGAAGGGCACAAATTCAGGGCCGAAGGTGCCGGTGTGGCTGCCGAGTAGACCACGGCTCTTCTGGGCGAGGACGCATCACTGGCCCAGGCTCGGGGGCTGAGCCGCCAAGTGGCCTCGCAGACCGGGCAGTGTCCCCAGAAGCCGGGGCCGAGGTTGGTGCACTTTGCGCACACCAGCTCCTCGAAGCTGCCGCCGCGGGCTTGGGCGGCGGGAGGTGCGCAGGAGGGTGTAAGTGGTCCAGGCGCGCGTAGAGGGCGCGGACGAGCCGGGCGAGATTCTGTGCTCCGGCCACGGTGGCTCGGTGCTCTACGGAAAGGCGCCGGT
>NZ_JASCXL010000197.1:0-8373 GCF_030010595.1 Streptomyces sp. CC224B
CCGGCGGGGTGGGTTCCGCCCCCCCCCCCCCCCCCCCTGGGCGGCGCGCCCCGCCCCCCCGGGGGGGGGTGCTGTCCCCCCCCCCCGGTGGGCTCTCCCCCCCGAGGCGCGGAGCGCCGTGTGGGGGAGAGGGGCGGAGCCCCAGACGAAGTGGGCGGGGGGCCGGGGGCGGCAGCCCCCGGTTTCGGGAAGGGGCGGGCCTGGGGCGCCCCCGGCGAAGGCACCCCCCGGCGCCTGCGACGATAGAGGGACATGACAACTACCGGGAGGGGCGCGATGGCCGAGCGTGGGGTCGGGACACCGACAGAGGCGGACACCGGCACGGGGGGAGCCGACCCCACGGGCCCCGCGAACCGCGGGGCCCTGCACGTGGCGACGGGAGCCCTGGTCACCCTCGTCCTCGGCGGCCTCACCGCCATGCCCCCGCTCTCCATGGACATGTACCTCCCCGCCCTCCCGGAGGTCACCGACGCGCTGCACGCCCCCGCAGCCACCGTCCAGCTCACCCTCACCGCCTGCCTCACCGGCATGGCCCTCGGCCAGCTCGTGGTCGGCCCCATGAGCGACAAGTGGGGCCGCCGCCGCCCCCTCCTGACCGGCCTGCTCGTCTACATCCTCGCGACCGCGATCTGCGCCCTCGCCCCCACCGTCGAACTGCTCATCGCCTTCCGCCTGCTCCAGGGCCTCGCGGGCGCCGCCGCGATCGTGATCGCCCGGGCCGTGGTGCGCGACCTGTACGACGGCGTCGAGATGGCCCGGTTCTTCTCCACGCTGATGCTGATCTCCGGCGTCGCCCCGGTCGTCGCCCCGCTCATCGGCGGCCAGGTCCTGCGCGTGACGGACTGGCGGGGCATCTTCGTCGTCCTGACGGTCGTCGGCGTCGCCCTGACGCTGCTCGTGTGGCGGCGCCTGCCGGAGACCCTGGCGCCGCGGGACCGGCACGACGGCGGCACGGCGGAAGCGCTGCGCACCATGCGCGGGCTGCTCGCGGACCGCGTGTTCACCGGCTACATGGTCGCGGGCGGCTTCGCCTTCGCCGCGCTGTTCGCGTACATCTCCGCGTCGCCCTTCGTCATCCAGGAGATCTACGGGGCCTCGCCGCAGACCTTCAGCCTCCTCTTCGGGGTGAACTCCGTCGGTCTGATCGTCGTCGGCCAGATCAACGGCAAGCTGCTCGTCGGCCGGGTCAGCCTGGACAAGGCCCTCGCCTTCGGCCTCGCCGTGATCACGCTCGCCGCGACCGCGCTGCTGCTGATGACCTGCGGTGTCCTCGGCGACGACATCGGGCTCGCGCCGATCGCCGTCGCGCTGTTCGTGCTGATGTCGGCGATGGGCCTCGCCA
The DNA here is from genome assembly GCF_030010595.1 of Streptomyces sp. CC224B. NCBI lineage: Bacteria > Bacillati > Actinomycetota > Actinomycetes > Kitasatosporales > Streptomycetaceae > Streptomyces > Streptomyces sp. CC224B. The sequence continues at coordinate 1,343 of NZ_JASCXL010000197.1, forward strand.
TGCCGAACACCAACGCGCTCGCCCTGATGCGCACCCGGCACGCGGCGGGCTCCGCCTCCGCGCTGCTCGGCACCTCCTCCTTCCTCATCGGCGCCGTCGCCTCACCGCTCGTCGGCATCGCGGGCGAGGGCACGGCCGTGCCGATGGCCGTCGTCCAGCTCGTGTGCGGAGTGGCGGCCCTCGCCTGCTTCGTGGGACTGTGCCGCCCGTGGCAGCGGAACGCCGGTACCGAGCAGCAGGAGCAGCAGGAGCAGCAGGAGCAGCAGGAGCAGCAGGAGCAGGGGCCGGGGCCGGGGACGGGGCCGGAAGAGGCATCCCGCTGACCCCGCCGCCCCGGGCACTGCACCCGGGCGCGGCCGACCGCGCCGGGCTCGACGCCGACGCGCTGGCCCGCCTCGTCGACGGCGTACGGGAGCTGCCGCGCGGCCCCCGCCCCTGGTGCGCGGGCGCCGTGGTCCTGGCCGGCCGGGGCCCCGTCGTGGCCGTGGCCGAGGCGACGGGCTGGGCGGTGCGGTACGCCGCGTACGACGAGCGGGCCGACGCGGGGGTGGAGCTGCCGCCCGGGCGGCGCGTGCCGATGACCGCGGACACGCCCTTCGACCTGGCCTCGCTGACGAAGCTGTTCACGACCGTCGTAGCGGTGCAGCAACTGGAGCGCGGCACCCTCGCGCTCGACCGGCCGGTCGCGGCGTACGTCCCGGAGTTCACGGCCGCCGCCGCGCACGGCACCACCGTGCGCCAGCTCCTCACCCACACCTCCGGCCTCCGCCCCGAGCTGCCGCTGTACGACCTGCCGGACGCGGCGGCGCGGCTGCGCGCGCTGCGCACCGAGGCGCCGTCCGGCCCGCCGGGCACCTACCGCTACTCCGACCTGAACCTGCTGCTGCTCCAGCACGTGCTCCAGCGCGTCACCCGAAGGCCCCTCGACGCGCTCGTCCGCGACGGCATCACCCGGCCGCTCGGCATGACCGCCACCGGCTTCGGGCCCCGGCCGGAGGCCGCCGCCACCGAGGACCAGCGCAGGCCCTGGGCGAAGGCCGACCGGGGCATGCTGCGCGGCGAGGTCCACGACGAGAACGCGTGGGCGCTCGGGGGCGTGGCGGGCCACGCCGGGCTCTTCTCCACGGCCCGGGACCTGGCCGTGTTCTGCCGGGCCCTGCTGTGCGGCGGCGCCTACGGCTCCGCCCGCGTCCTGGGCCCCGACCACGTCGACCTGATGCTCCGGCCGCCCGGCCTGGGCTTCGCCGTCGACCAGGAGTGGTTCATGGGCGAGCTCGCGGGACGCGGGGCGGCCGGACACACCGGCTTCACCGGCACGTCCCTCGTCCTGGACCGCGCCACGGACACGTTCCTGATCCTCCTGGCCACCACCGTCCACCCCCGCCGCCGCCCGCCGGACAACGGCCCCCGCGCCCGCGCGGCCACCGCGTTGGCGCGCGCGGTGTGCTGAGAACGGCGGAACGGAGGTTCCAGCCCGTCCGGCGTACGAGGACGAGGACGAGGCCGAGGGCCGAAAGGGCGGGGCCCAGGGGCGGCAGCCCCTGGTTCGGGAAGGGGAGGGCCTGGGGCGCCCCGCGAGGGACCCGGCCCCCGGCCGTCTAAAATCGCCAGGTGCACGACCACCCTTCCCCCGCAGACACCCTCCGCGCCGCCCTCACCGGCCTCCTGGAGGACCTGCCGCCCCGGGCCGCCGCCACCGCCGTGGACCGGCTCATCGCGAACTACCGGGGCGACACCCCGACCGGGGCCCCCATCCTGCGGGACCGCGCCGACGTCGCCGCGTACGCGGCCTACCGCATGCCCGCCACCTTCGAGGCCGTCCACGCCGCCCTGCGGGCGTTCGCCGCCGCGGCCCCGGCGGACTGGGCCCCGGCCGCGCACACCGACATCGGCGGCGGCACGGGCGCCGCCACCTGGGCGGTCGGCGCCACCTGGCCGGGCGAGCGGCCCGTCACCGTCCTCGACTGGGCCGAGCCGGCGCTCGCCCTCGGCCGCGAGCTCGCCGGGCACCACCCCGGCCTGACCGGGGCCCGGTGGCAGCGGGCCCGTATCGACGCCTCGCTCACCGTGGCCCCCACCGCCCTTGTCACCATCTCGTACGTGCTCGGCGAGCTCACCGAGGACGACCGGGCCCGCGTCGTGGACGTCGCCGCGCGCGCCGCCACCGACGCCGTCGTGGTCGTCGAGCCCGGCACCCCCGACGGCTACGCCCGCGTCATCGCGGCCCGCGACCGGCTCGTCGCCGCCGGGTTCCGCGTGGCCGCGCCCTGCCCGCACAGCGGCACCTGCCCGATCGTGCCGGGCGCCGACTGGTGCCACTTCTCCGCCCGGGTCAGCCGCTCCTCGCTGCACCGCCGGGTCAAGGGCGGCTCCCTGGCCTACGAGGACGAGAAGTTCTCCTACGTCGCCGCCGTCCGCGACCCCGGCCCCGCCGCCGAGGGCCTCGCGCCCGCCGCCCGCCGCGTCGTCCGCAAGCCCCAGATCCGCAAGGGCCAGGTCCTGCTGGACCTCTGCGACGGTGACGGGGTGCTGCGGAAGGCGACGGTGACGAAGCGGCACGGGGGGCTGTACCGGGAGGCGCGGGACGCCGACTGGGGCGATGCCTGGCCGGGGGCCTAGGGCGGTTCCACCCCTCTGCCCCGGTGTCCGGCGGCCCGACTATGGGGCTGCGCCCCTTTCCCCCCTTCTTTGGCGCTTCGCGCCTCGTCCTCAAACGCCGGACGGGCTGAGTCTGGCGCTTCCGTGCGTCGTCCTCGGGCGCCGGGTGGGGTGGGTCTGGCGCTTCCGTACGTCGTCCTCGGACGCCCGGCGGGCTGGGTCTGGCACTTCCGTGGGTCGTCCTCGGACGCCCGGCGGGCTGGGTCTGGCGCTTCCGCGCCTCGTCCTCGGGCGCCGGTCGGGCGGGTGGAAGTGCTACCTCCTCTTATCGGTTCCTTAGAAACGGTGACTATTCACGTCACCATGTCCACCACAAGCAAAGTCACCACCACAGCCCTGAGCCTTGCCCTGGTTCTCGTCGGCGGCGGGGGGCCCGTCCGGGCCGCCGGGGCGGAGGGGGCGCGCGGCGGCGCCGTCGCGGTTGCCGTCCATGGCGGGACCGCCCTCGTCGACACCGCCACGCTCGCCGTGCGGGCCCGTACCCGGGACGGGCACGACCGGCTGCTCTCGGCCGCCGCGGCCACGCCGCTCGGGAGGCCGGGGCCGGTGCGCCGGGGCGCCGGCGGGCTCATGCGCTGGAGCTACCCCGCGCGCGGGCTCGACGTCACGGCCCGCGCCGACCACGGGCGGCTCTCGCTGAGCTTCGGCGCGCGCCGCGACACCTCGCTGCGGTGGCCCGTGACCGGAGTCGGCGTGCCGCGGTCGGCGAGCCTGCAACTGCCGCGCGGGGAAGGGCTCGACATCCCGGTGGCCGACCCGTTCTGGGTCACCGGCGGCGGCCGCCTCGCGGGCACCGGCCTCGACGTGGGCGGCGACCTCACGCTGCCGCTGTGGGGCTACTCCGCCGGGCGGCACGGCGTCAGCTACCTGGTCCCGACCGACCTCGGCACCTCCCTCGCCCTCACCGCGGCGGGCGGGCGGCTGCGCGCCACCGCCCGGCACGACTTCCGCCGCGCCGACGGCACCGGCGCCTACACCGTCACCCTCGCCCTGTCCGACGGCAACCCGGTCGCGCCCGCCGCCGACTACCGGGCGTACCTCGCCGAGCGCGGCCGGCTCGGCAGCCTGCGCGCGAAGTTCCGCCGGACCCCGGCCGCCCGCAAGCTGCTCGGCGCGTTCCACGCGTACGTGTGGGGCAAGGCGCGCACCGCCGAGGGCGTCCGGCGGCTGCGCGCGCTCGGGGTCGACCGGATGTGGCTCGGGTACGACGCCGGGCCGCGCCCCATGGACGCGCGGGCCGTCGCCGCGGCGAAGGCCGCCGGGTACCTCGTCGGCCCGTACGACACGTTCGCCAACGGGCAGGACCCGCGGAGCGCCGACAGCCCCACCTCCGTGTGGCCGGACCGGGTGTACCCGGACTTCTGCGTCCGCGACGCCGACGGCCGCCCCCGTACCGGGTTCGGCGGCCGCGGCTGCTACCTGAGCTCCGCCGCGTTCGAGCGCGCCGAGCCCACGCGCCACTACCTGGCGGACCGCACCCGCGCGATGGTGCGCAACGGCGCCGACAGCTACTTCCTGGACGTGGACGCCACCGGCGAGCTGTTCCGCGACCACTCCCCGCGCCACCCCATGACCAAGGCCGAGGACCGCGCCCACCGCCTCGCCCGGATGCGCCGCCTCACCGGCTCCGGCCTCGTCCTCGGCTCCGAGACCGCGCAGGCGTGGGCCAATAAGGTCCTCGTTTTCGACCACGGCAGCGCGACACCGGCCGCCGACGGCCTGTGGGCACTGGAGAAGAACCGGGAGGAATGGGGCGGCTACTACCCGGAGGACGCCCCGAAGGCCTTCTTCAAGCCGGTCCGGCTCCCGGCCGCGCTCGCCACGGCCATGTACGACCCGCGCTACCGCGTCCCGTTGTACGGGACAGCCCTGCACGGCTCCACCGTCGGCGTCGAGCGCTGGGAGCTGTCGTACGCGAAGCTGCCCGCGGAGAAGACCCGCCGCGCGCTGCTCGCGATGCTCTACAACCGGCCCCTGAACTACGTCCTGAACGGTACGGAGAGTGCGCGGCAGGGGCGGGAACTCGCCGCGCTCCAGCGGTACTTCGCGCCACTGCACCGGGCCGCGGGCACCGAGCGCCTCACGTCCTTCCGGTGGCTGACCGCGGACCGGGCGCTCCAGCGCACGGTCTTCGGCGACGGCGTCCTGACCGTCACGGCCAACTTCGGCACCGAGGCCCGCGCCGGCCTGCCCGGCGGCTGCGTGGACGCCAGGCTGCGCGGCGACGACCGGCCGCGCCGCCTGTGCCCGGCGGACGTGGAGTCCTGAGGGCGCCGCCGCACCGGCCCGGCCAGGAGGGAAGCGGGCGGCCGGGGGCCGCCCGCGCGTACCGGCGGGGTCAGTGCTGCCGCAGCTCCTGCGTGCAGCACTTGACGCTGCCGCCGCCCTTGAGCAGCTCGCTCAGGTCCATGCCGATCGGCTCGTAGCCGCGCTCGCGCAGCGGCTGGAAGAGCCCGACGGCGGCCTGCGGGAGCAGGACGTGCAGGCCGTCGGAGACCGCGTTCAGGCCGAGCGCCACCGCGTCCGGATCCTCGGCGATCAGCGCGTCGGGGAACAGCCGCCGCAGCACGGCCTGGCTGCCGGGCGAGAACGCGCCCGGGTAGTACATGACGTCGTCCGTCGCGTCGTCCAGGACCGCGAGGGCGGTGTCCAGGTGGTAGTAGCGCGGGTCGACGAGGTCGAGGCCGATGACCGGGCGGCCGAAGACCTCCTGGGCCTCGCCGTGCGACAGCGGGCTGGCGCGGAAGCCGCGGCCCGCGAGCACGTACGACGACGTGACGGCGAAGTCCCCCTCGCCCTCGTTGATGTGGGTCGGCTCGTGGACGTGGCAAAAGCCGTGGGCGCGGAACCACTCCAGGTGCGCCGCGGCCTCCGGCTGCCGCTCGGGGTAGGCGAAGCTCGCGCCGAGGACCCGGCCGTCGACCACGGTGGCGCCGTTGGCCGCGAAGACCATGTCCGGCAGGTCGGGGCGGGGTTCGAGCTCCTCGACGGTATGGCCGAGCGAGCGGTAGCGGTCGCGCAGGTCTTCCCACTGGGCGACGGCCAGCGGGACGTCCACGGGCTTGGCGGGGTCCATCCACGGATTGATGGAGTACGTGACCTTGAAGTGCACGGGTGGGCACATCAGGTAGCGCCGGGGTGTGGCGCGCCGGGCGACGTGATCCAACGAAGGCTCCTCACGAACCGCAGGGGCTGTTGCTGCCCATGGTGCGGTCTGAGGAGCCTTCGCGCAGTGTTCTGTCGCCGTCGAACTGTGGTCTGGGCGGAAAATTGCTCACGAATCGAACGTTCCGGCGGACGATTGCCCGCCCCGGCGGGAACATCCGGGGGTTACGACCCCTCGCCCGCCGCCCGGTTCTCCTGGAGTTTGCGCAGCAGCTCGCGCTTCTGCGCCTGGGGGCTGAGCCCGCCGCCGGGGCGCCCCGCGCCGCTGCCGCCGCGCAGTGCCTTGCGCGACAGCTTGCTGCGCGTGCCGCCGACGCCGAGCATTCCGGATCCGCCTCGCGCCATGGTGGTACCTCCGTATCGCAGGGAAAGCGCCTCATCGACGAGACGGGTCGTCTCGTCATGTGTCGACAGTAGGCGAGACGTTCCGTCTTGTCCAGCTCTTTTTCCGAGGCGCGCGACTCATGGTGAGACGCGGCGTCTCGTGTCGCTGCTACATTCGACGGCATGGCTCAGAAGACCGCACCTGACTCCACGCGCCGCAGCGAGCGTTCGCGCCGCGCGATCTACGACGCCGCTCTCGAACTCGTCGGCGAGGTCGGCTACGGCAAGATGACCATCGAGGCCATCGCCGCCCGCGCCGGCGTCGGCAAGCAGACCATCTACCGCTGGTGGCCCTCCAAGGCCGCCGTGCTGCTCGACGCCTTCCTCGACCTCGCCGAGCAGGCCAACGCCCAGCTCAGCGAGAAGGCCGGACTCGACGAGCCCGCGCAGGACATCCCGGACACCGGCGACCTGGAGGCCGACCTCAAGTACGTGCTGCGCGCCACCGTCGACGAGATGACGGACCCCAGGTTCGACGCCCCGGCCCGCGCGCTCGCCGCCGAGGGGGTCGTCAACGAGCAACTCGGCGCCGACTTCGTCGAGAAGCTCCTCGAACCCCAGCTCCAGCACTACGTGCGGCGTCTGCGCGCCGGCCAGGAGCGCGGCGAGGTCGCCCCCGACGTCGACGTGCGCATCGCCCTCGAACTGTGGACGGGCCCGCTCGCCCAGCGCTGGATGCAGCGCACCGGCCCGCTCAGCCACGCCTACGCGGACCGGCTCGTCGAGTACGCCCTGTACGGGATCACGCCTCGCTGAGCGGGCGCCGCGCGGCGCGCTCACCCGGCGGCGCGGCCCCCGCCGCGGCGGCGGCCCGGCCCGGCGGG
>NZ_JASCXL010000198.1:0-8159 GCF_030010595.1 Streptomyces sp. CC224B
GCCGCCCGCCACGGCCACGGCGGCGATGACGGCGAGCGCGGCGCGGCGGCCCCGGCGCCGGGGCGGGACCGGCGAGGTGACCGTCGCGGCCTGCGCGGGGGCGCCCATCGTGGGCAGGTCGTGGGGCGACACGGGCGAAGGCCCCTGCGCGGCAGCGGTGTTGAGGGCGGTCGGCGACCACGTGGGCGTGGGGTCCTGGCCGGGCGGCACGGAGGCGTCCGGCGGTACGGACACCGCGTCCGGCCGTGCGGACACCGCGTCCGGCGGTACGGCGGGCGCGCCGGGCGGCACCGGGGGCCGGGCGGGCAGGGGCAGGAGCGGGCGTCCCGTGGCGCAGAGCTGCCGGACGTCGCGCCGCACCTCGCCGATGGCCTCCAGGACGGGCGCGGGCAGGCCGAACCCGTCGCCGCCGTCGCCCTCCGCACCGCGCAGGGCGGCGAGCCGCTCGGCCAGCTCCTCCGGGCCGGGGCGCGCCGCCGGGTCCACGACCAGGCAGGCGGCGAGCACCTCCCGCAACGCGTCCGGTACGGCGTCCAGTTCCGCCTCGGCACGGGACACCCGGTACAGGACGGCGGCCACCGGCCCGTCGCCGAACGGGTCGCGGCCCGCGGCCGCGTAGGTGAGCACGGAGGCGAGGCAGAAGACGTCGGAGGCCACCACCACGTGCCGCCCCCCGGCGACATGTTCGGGCGACATGAACCCGGGGGTGCCGACGAGCAGTCCCGTGGACGTCATGGTGGTGGCGCCCGGGGTGCGGGCGACGCCGAAGTCGATGAGCTTGGGGCCGTCCGGGCCGACGAGGACGTTGGCGGGCTTCAGGTCGCGGTGCAGTGCCCCGGCGGCGTGCACGGCGGCGAGGGCACGCGCCATGGCGGTGCCGAGCGCGGCGACGGCCTCGGCCGGCAGCGGGCCGTGCCGGCGCACCGCGTCGGCGAGGGTGGGCCCGGCGACGTACTCCGTGGCGAGCCACGGCTGTTCGGCGTCGGCGTCCCCGGCGACGAGCCGGGCGACGTGCGGGTGGGTGACGGACCGGGCGACAGCCATCTCGCGCCGGAAGCGGGCCCGGAAGGCGGGCTCGCCCGCGACGTCGCGCCGTACGGCCTTGACGGCGACGAGCTCGTCCCGGTCGTACGGCGCGGGCGGCTGTCCGGCCCCGTCCGGCTCCGCGGGGGCCCGCTCCGGGACGCCGAGGAAGACCTCGCCCATGCCGCCCGCGCCGAGCCGGGCGATCGTCTCGTACGGCCCGATCCGACGCGGGGAACCGTCCCTCAACCGACCGATCATCCCGCCCCGTCCCCCCGTGTCCGCATGTGCCCGAGGCCCCGTCGGGGGCCGTCACCGGGCACCCCGTCGGAACGCCCCGGCAGAGTAGCGGACCGGCGCGGACCGGCGCGCGTGCCTATGGGCCGTGCGCCGGTACGCGGGGGGCTGGGGTCAGGCCCGGCTCTCCGGGTTCCGTACGTCCTCGGGGTACCAGCGCAGCTCGACCGAGTTGCCGTCGGGGTCGCGCACGTAGATCGACTGGGCGTCGCCGCGGGCGCCGAAGCGGCCGACCGGGCCCTCCAGGACCGTGAACACCCCCGAGTCGACGACCTCCTGCCAGTCGAGCGGCTCGACGACCAGGCAGATGTGGTCGACGTTGGCCTCGCCGCGCTCCCCGGCGACGAGGTCGATGATGGTCACCGGGCTGACCCGCGCCGACGGGAACGGGACCTCGCCCGCGCGCCACTCCGCCACGCGGACGCCTTCCAGACCGAGCGTGCCGCAGTAGAACTCCAGGGAGCGCTCGACGTCCTGGACGGTGAGCACCAGGTGGTCGAAGTCCTTGACGCTGACGGGACTGGTCATCGGGGTGTCCTCCTCGGTGTCGGGTACGGGCGGAGCGGGCGGGAACGGCACGTCGGCCAGGACCGGCACCAGCCACGTCTCTTCATACGCCAGATGGTCCCTGAGCCGCCCCGCCAAGGAGTCGAACGTGATCAAGAACTCCTCGGCCCGCGCCGTGCCCAGGCCGTCGAGCAGGGCCAGCAGCCGCTCCTTGATACGGGCGATCTCGCGGTGCTCCTCACCGAGGCGGGTGAGCGGCGCGCGCAGGTGCGGGTGGTGCGCGAGGACCCCCGGGAAGACGTGGTCGTCCTCGCCGGTGTGGTGGAAGGTGAGCGCGTCGCAGAACTCCAGGCAGCGCTGCCGGATCTGCAGGCCGAGGCCGGGCGCGGGCGGTTCACCGGGTCCCTGGTGGGCGGCGCGCGCGGCCAGGTGCGCGGCGGACTCGGCCCGCAGGTGCGTCAGTTGGTCGCGCAGCCAGTCGTGTACGTCGAGGAGCTTGTCGGCGAGGGTGGTGATCGCGCGGGGCTCCCGCGCCACGGGCGTGGGTGTGGGCGTGGACGCGGGTGTGGGCGTGGGCGTGGTCATGCGGAAGGAACTCCAGACAGGGAACGCGGCGCGCGGCGGCACGCGCGCACGGCGCGCGGCGCGCGGCGCGCGAAAGCGAAAGAGAGCTGGGGGAAGCGAAAGGTCCCGGGCGCGGTTACGTCGGCCGGTGCGGCGACGGGTGCGCGGGGACGCCGTCGCCGTACGGCGACATGGCGGGTGAACGCAAGGTCGTGTCCCTTGGTGAAGGTGCTCGCCCGGTCGGGGGCCTGCCCACTGCTCTTCGGCCCGAGCCACGCGGCACGCGCACCATTACAGACACCGGCACCGCACCCTGTCAACGCGATACCGGGGCCGGGGGGCAGGCCCGCCCGGCTGGGTCGGCACCCGCCCGCTCCCCCGCCGGGTCCGGATCCCGGTCGAGGGCGGGGCGGGTTGCCGCCCGGGCCCTGTCCCGATCATCGGGGCACCGCGAAACCCAAGTCAATCCTCGGCTTTACTAGCATGCTCCCAAGCAGCAGCTTGGGTTGAGCCCATCTCGGCCGGAGTGCGGGGCGATATGACCGATTCCGCTCCGTGTTCCGGCTTGTGACGGCTCATCCGCACACGAGACGCTGCCGAGCACGCCTGCGGTCGCGCAGCGCGTACAGGACAGGGCGTGCGGGACAGGGCGCCCAGGGGAGGGAATCAGTACATGGGTTCGATACGTACGAGAAGACGGCGCTGGGCCGGGGCCGTCGCGGCCGTCACCACCGCGGGCCTGGTGTCCGCGGCCGCGCCGGCCACGGGCGCCGAGACGGGCGCCGCGAGCGAGGGCCGCAGCGGCACCTACATCGTGACGCTGGAGGCGGGCACGAAGTCCACCTCCGGCGACGGCAGGGACGTCGCCGGCAAGTACGGCGCCCGCATCCAGCACACGTACAGCGCGGCGCTCAACGGCTACACCGTCCGGGCCACCGCGGAGCAGGCGCGGCGCCTCGCCGCCGACCCGGCCGTCGCCGGTGTGGTCGCGGACCGCAAGGTGCACGTGGAGCCGCAGGGCACCTCCCGCGTCCGGACGCAGCAGGCCAACCCGCCGTGGGGCCTGGACCGGATCGACCAGAAGAGCCTGCCGCTGAACAAGCGCTACACCGCGCCCCGGTCGAAGGGCGCCGGGGTGACCGTCTACGTCATCGACACCGGCGTGCGCACCTCGCACAAGGACTTCGGCGGCCGGGCCCGCTCCGGCTGGGACTTCATCGGGAACGACGGGAACGCGCAGGACGCCAACGGCCACGGCACGCACGTGGCCGGGACCGTCGCGGGCGCGAAGTACGGCGTCGCGAAGAAGGCCAAGATCGTGGCGGTGCGCGTGCTCGACAGCGAGGGCGGCGGCACGCTCGGCGGGATCATCGCGGGCGTCGACTGGGTGACCCGGCACGCGCGCGGGCCCGCCGTCGCCAACATGAGCATCGGCGTCCCGGCCTTCGGGCCGCTGGACACGGCCGTGCGCAAGTCGATCGCCTCCGGCGTCACCTACACGGTGGCGGGCGGCAACGAGAACGAGTCGGCCACCCTCTCCTCGCCGGCCCGCGTCAAGGAGGCCGTCACAGTGGGGGCGACCGACCGCCGCGACAAGCGCGCCTGGTTCTCCAACAAGGGCTCGCGCCTGGACCTGTTCGCGCCGGGCGTGGGCGTGAAGTCCGCGTCGAACCGGAGCAACACCGCGACGGACACCTTCGACGGCACCTCGATGGCGGCGCCGCACGTCGCCGGGGCCGCGGCCCTGTACCTTTCCGACCACCGCACGGCCAAGCCCGCGAAGGTCGCCAAGTGGCTCACCGACCGGTCGGTGAGGAACAAGCTGTCCGGCATCGGCTCCGGGTCGCCGAACCGCCTGCTCCAAGTGAAGTAGCCCGTACCGACGGCCCCCCGGCAGGACGCTCCACCGCCTGCCGGGGGGCCGTCTCGTGCTCCGGGGGGACCCGGTACCCGAGCCGGGCCTCGGGTCTCCCCCGCCCCCTCCAAGCCTCCGCTCGGGTTGCACGAGTACGCCTGGGGCATGCCTGGGCAAGTCCGGGTAAAGGGGGTTTCCCCCGCCTCGCACCGGCTTGTAGCCCTCCACCCCGCCGGTCACGCTGCCATGGACGCGTGCCGTCACGCGGCCGGGCACGCGGTCGCAGGGGAGGGAAGGTCGCGTCCCAGGAGGGGGAACCAGCACATGCGCACGAACATCACGCTGCCGCGAGCACGGCACATACGGTGGACCGCCGTGGCGACGGCCGTCGCCACCGCGGCCACGCTGGCCGCCGTCGCTCCGGCCTCGGGCGCCGCGCCCGAGGCCGCCGACCGCGGCTACATCGTCACCCTGAAGGCGGACACCCGCGCCGCGTCCGACGACGGCAGGGACCTCGCCGAGAAGTACGGGGTCCGGATCAGCCACACCTACCGCGCCGCCCTCAACGGCTACGCGGTGCAGGCCAGTGCCGCCGAGGCGCGGCGGCTCGCCGCCGACCCGTCGGTCGCCGCGGTCAGCCGGGACGCCGCGGTCCACGCCGACCGGATCCAGCCGAACCCGCCGTCCTGGGGCCTTGACCGGATCGACCAGAAGAGGCTGCCGCTCAACCGCCTCTACCGCTACCCGGACACCGCGGGCGCCGGCGTCACCGCGTACGTGATCGACACCGGCCTACGCACCACCCACCGGGACTTCGGCGGGCGTGCCCGGTCCGGGTTCGACTTCGTGGACAACGACCCCGTGGCCGAGGACGGCAACGGGCACGGCACGCACGTGGCCGGGACCGTCGCGGGCACGAAGTACGGCGTGGCCAAGAAGGCCCGGATCGTGGGCGTGCGCGTCCTCAACAACCAGGGGTCCGGCACGATCGCCCAGGTGATCGCGGGCATCGACTTCGTGACCAGGAACGCGCGCAAGCCCGCGGTGGTCAACATGAGCCTGGGCGGCGGCCCCAACGCGGCGCTCGACCAGGCGGTGCGGAACTCCATCGCGTCCGGGCTGACGTACAGCGTGGCCGCCGGAAACGAAGGCGAGCCCGCGAGCGGGACCTCGCCCGCGCGCGTCGCGGAAGCGCTCACCGTCGCGGCCTCCGACCGCGGCGACCGGCGGGCCCCGTTCTCCAACTGGGGGCTCCGCGTCGACCTGTTCGCGCCCGGCGTGGGCATCCGGTCGGCGGGCATCGCCCATGACAACGCGTCCCTGGAGCTGTCCGGCACGTCGATGGCGGCGCCGCACGCCGCCGGGGCTGCGGCGCTCTACCTCGCCCAGCGGCGGTTCGCCACACCCCGTGAGGTGATGCGGGTCCTGGTGGACCGGTCCGCGAAGAACCTGATCGGCGACCCGGCCCCCGGCACGCCCAACAGGCTGCTGCAGGCCCGCTAGTTCATGCCACGGGCCCGCGCCGCCGCGCCGCGGCGGCGGGGCCCCACCGGCCGCTCCGGCCACCCGCCGCCCCCGGCAGGACGCACTCCCTCCTGCCGGGGGTCCCCCGTGCCCGCTCCGCCCCGCCCGCCCGCGGCCGGTCTTGTGCACGTCGTTACGCGTGAGTAGTTAACAACGCGCCGGATTGCCCACCCGAGAAGCGTGGGAAGGCTCCTCCGGTACGCGCGTGCACCCGTCCGGCCCACCGACGCGCACGCGCACCCGCGGAACCCCTCCACGACCAGAATCCGCCGACGCGTACGCGGAACAGGAGCGGTCATGCCCGAACCCAGCGAGTCCGTAGGGGAGTTCACCTCCGTACCCGTCACCGGACGGATCCCGATCCTCGGCGTCGAGCCGTCGGTCCTCGGCGGCAGACGGCCCGCCAAGGCCGTCCCCGGCGAGACGTTCCAGGTCAGCGCCACCGTCTTCCGCGAAGGACACGACGCGGTCGCCGCCAACGTGGTGCTGAGGGACCCGGTGGGACGCGCCGGACCATGGACACCCATGCGGGAGCTGGCGCCGGGCACCGACCGGTGGGGCGCCGACGTGACGCCGGACGCCCCCGGCGACTGGACCTTCACGGTGGAGGCGTGGAGCGACCCCGTCGCGACCTGGCGCCACCACGCGCGGATCAAGATACCCGCGGGCATCGACACCGACCTGGTCCTCCAGGAAGGCGTCCGCCTGTACGAGCGCGCCGCCGCCGGGGTACCGGGCGCGCTGCGCGGCCCCGTCGACGCCGCGATCGAGGCGCTGCGCGACACCTCCCGGGCGCCCGCCGCGCGCCTGGCCGGGGCGCTCACCCCCGAGGTCGACGCCGTCCTCGCCGCCCATCCACTGCGCGAGCTGGTCACCTCCACCGAGCCGTTCCCCCTGCGGGTGGACCGCGAGCGGGCGCTCTTCGGCTCCTGGTACGAGTTCTTCCCGCGCTCGGAGGGCGCCGTGGTCCGCCCCGGCGAGCCACCGGTGTCCGGCACGTTCCGCACAGCGGCCCGGCGGCTGCCCGCGATCGCGGACATGGGCTTCGACGTAGTCTACCTGCCGCCCGTCCACCCCATCGGCACCACCTTCCGCAAGGGCCCCAACAACTCCCTGTCGGCCGGGCCGCACGACGTGGGGGTGCCCTGGGCGATCGGCTCCCCGGAGGGCGGGCACGACGCGGTCCACCCCGACCTGGGCACCCTGGACGACTTCGACGCCTTCGTGGCCGAGGCCCACCGCCTGGGCCTGGAGGTGGCGCTCGACTTCGCGCTCCAGTGCTCGCCCGACCACCCGTGGGTGGAGAAGCACCCCGACTGGTTCGCCCGGCGCGCCGACGGCACCGTCGCGTACGCGGAGAACCCGCCGAAGAAGTACCAGGACATCTACCCCATCCACTTCGACCGGGACCTGCCGGGCATCACCGCCGAAACGGTCCGGCTGCTGCGCTTCTGGATGGGGCACGGGGTGCGCGTCTTCCGTGTCGACAACCCGCACACCAAGCCGGTGGCGTTCTGGGAGCAGGTCCTCGCCGACATCCACCGCACGGATCCGGACGTCCTGTTCCTCGCCGAGGCCTTCACCCGCCCCGCGATGCTGCGCACCCTCGCCGCGATCGGCTTCCACCAGTCGTACACGTACTTCACGTGGCGCAACACCAAGGAGGAACTGACGGACTACCTCACCGAGTTGTCCACCGAGACAGCGCACTACCTGCGGCCCAACTTCTTCGTGAACACCCCCGACATCCTGCACGCCTACCTCCAGGACGGCGGGCGCCCGGCCTTCGCGGTCCGCGCGGTGCTCGCCGCGACGCTCTCCCCCACCTGGGGCGTGTACAGCGGCTTCGAGCTGTGCGAGAACACCCCGCTGCGGCCCGGCAGCGAGGAGTACCTGCACTCGGAGAAGTACGAGCTGCGCCCGCGCGACTGGGCGGCCGCCGAGCGCGCGGGCCGCAGCCTCGCGCCCCTGCTCACCCGGCTCAACGCGGTCCGGCGCGCCAACCCGGCCCTGGCCCGCCTCCGTGACCTGCGCTTCCACGAGGCCGACAACCCCTCGGTGCTCGCGTACTCCAGGACGGCGAGAGGCGCGCACGGTTCGAACACGGTTCTGGTGGTCGTGAACCTCGACCCTCACCACACCCAGGAGGCCACGGTCTCGTTGAACATGCCACAGCTCGGGCTCGACTGGCACGAGTCCGTGCCGGTGCGCGACGAGCTCACCGGCGAGACCTACCACTGGGGCAGGGCCAACTACGTGCGTCTGGATCCGGGCGTCACGCCCGCGCACGTACTCGTCCTGCGACCGTCCTACCGCTGATCGGAGGGTCACCCACATGATCGTCAATGAGCCCGTCCAGGACACCTTCGAGGACACCCCCGCCAAGGAC
>NZ_JASCXL010000199.1:0-7701 GCF_030010595.1 Streptomyces sp. CC224B
TGTCCAGGATCCGCAGCACCACCGCGTGCCCGTACCCGCCGCCGGGCCACCCGCAAGGCCGCCGCCGGGTTCAGCGCGCCCGAGCCGCGCACCCGGGACGAGGCCGGCCGGCGGCCCGCGCGCCCCGCCGTCGCCGTGTTCCAGGCGCCGGTGTTCACCGAGCCGATGTTCCAGACCCCGGAGCGCGCCGCCGCCGCTGCCGCCGCCGAGGCGGCCGAGGCCGAGAGCGTGCCCGTCGTGGAGAGCGCCCCCGCCGTGGAGGAGGAGACCGGCCCGCGCCGCCGTCGCCGCCGCCGCGCCGCCGACGAGCAGCCCGTCGAGACCCCGCAGGCCCCGCAGGCCCCGACGAGCACGGAGTCCGTGGAGGACGCCGAGGCCGATGAGGCGCACGAGCCGGAGGACGCCGAGGGCACCGAGCACGAGGACTCCGGCGAGCGCCAGGGCCGCCGTCGCCGCCGGGGCGGCCGTCGCCGCCGTCGCGGTGACGCCGCGGACGCGTACGCCGTCGAGGCGGATGACGAGGAGACGGGCGCCGGGCACACCGGCGGCGCCCTCGCCGCCGAGCAGGCGGAGCAGGCCGAGCAGGACGCCGAGGACACCGCCGAGCAGGACGCCGAGGACGCGGCGGAGGCCGAGGAGGCCGACGAGGTGGCCGGGGCCGCGGGGAACGGCTCCAGCAGCAGCCGTCGCCGCCGTCGCCGTCGCCGCCGCGCCGGGGACGCCGTCGAGACCGAGCCGGGCGACAGCGACCCGGAGCGCACGGTCGTCAAGGTGCGCGAGCCCCGCAAGAAGGGCGCCGACGACGGCGCGCCGAGCGACGAGGTGCAGTCCATCAAGGGCTCGACCCGTCTTGAGGCCAAGAAGCAGCGCCGCCGCGAGGGCCGCGAGCAGGGCCGCCGCCGGGTGCCGATCATCACGGAGGCCGAGTTCCTGGCCCGCCGCGAGGCCGTCAACCGCGAGATGATCGTCCGCCAGAACGGCGACCGTACGCAGATCGGCGTCCTGGAGGACGGCGTGCTCGTCGAGCACTACGTCAACAAGGAGCAGTCGACGTCGTACGTCGGCAACGTCTACCTGGGCAAGGTGCAGAACGTCCTGCCGTCGATGGAGGCCGCCTTCATCGACATCGGCAAGGGCCGCAACGCCGTCCTGTACGCGGGCGAGGTGAACTTCGAGGCGCTCGGCATGGCCAACGGCCCGCGCCGCATCGAGTCCGCCCTGAAGTCCGGCCAGTCGGTCCTCGTGCAGGTCACCAAGGACCCGATCGGCCACAAGGGCGCCCGCCTGACCAGCCAGGTCTCGCTGCCCGGCCGCTACCTGGTGTACGTGCCCGAGGGCTCGATGACCGGCATCAGCCGCAAGCTGCCCGACACCGAGCGCTCGCGCCTGAAGACCATCCTCAAGAAGATCGTCCCCGAGGACGCGGGCGTCATCGTGCGCACCGCCGCCGAGGGTGCGAGCGAGGACGAGCTGCGCCGCGACGTCGAGCGGCTCCAGGAGCAGTGGGAGGACATCCTCAGGAAGTCGAAGATGTCCACGACCAGCTCGCCGAGCCTGCTGTACGGCGAGCCGGACATGACCGTCCGCGTGGTCCGCGACATCTTCAACGAGGACTTCTCGAAGGTCATCATCAGCGGCGACGAGGCGTGGCAGACCATCCACGGCTACGTCTCGCACGTCGCGCCCGACCTCGCCGACCGGCTCCAGCGGTGGACGTCCGAGGTGGACGTCTTCGCGACGTACCGGATCGACGAGCAGCTCGCCAAGGCGCTCGACCGCAAGGTCTGGCTGCCGAGCGGTGGCTCGCTGGTGATCGACAAGACCGAAGCGATGGTCGTGATCGACGTCAACACCGGCAAGTTCACCGGTCAGGGCGGCAACCTCGAAGAGACCGTGACCAGGAACAACCTGGAGGCGGCCGAGGAGATCGTGCGCCAGCTGCGGCTGCGCGACCTGGGCGGCATCGTCGTCATCGACTTCATCGACATGGTGCTCGAGTCCAACCGGGACCTGGTCCTGCGGCGGATGCTGGAGTGCCTGGGCCGGGACCGTACGAAGCACCAGGTCGCCGAGGTGACCTCGCTCGGCCTCGTGCAGATGACCCGCAAGCGCGTCGGGCAGGGCCTCCTGGAGTCCTTCTCCGAGACCTGCGTCCACTGCAACGGCCGCGGTGTCATCGTGCACATGGACCAGGCGACCTCCACCGGTGGCGGCGGCAAGCGCAAGAAGCGCGGCCGCGGCGGCGCGGAGCACACGCACGAGTCCCCGGCCGTCGAGTCCGGCGTCGCGGAGGCCGCGGAGCCCGAGGCCGAGACGGCGGCCGAGGTCGCGGCGGAGACGGCCGAGCCGGTGGCGCTGCCGGAGCCGGAGTTCGCGCCGGACGAGGAGCTGTACGGCAGCGCGGCGGAGGCCGAGGCGGCCGCGTCCCGGGGCCGTTCGCGGCGCCGTGCCACGCGCCGCGCGTCGGCCCCGGCGGGTGCGCCGCAGCCGGAGCGGGCCGAGGAGGCCGCCCAGGCCGAGGCCCCGGCCCCGGTCGAGCAGCCTGAGTCCGGGAAGAAGGCGAAGCGGTCCAGGTCCCGTACGGCCAGGGCGGAGGCCGCGCAGGCCGAGTCGGCGCAGGCCGCACCCGCCGCCGTGGAGGAGCCCGCGCGGGCGGAGGCCGCCGAGGCGGAGCAGGCCCCGGCCGCACCCGCCGATGAGGCCCCGGTGGCGGCGGCCGAGCCCGCGGCCCCGGTCGTGGACGACGCCGCGCCCAAGGGGCGCCAGCGGCGCCGCGCGACCCGTAAGGCATCGGCTCCGGCCGGTTCGCCGAAGGCCGCGGGCGACGCCGAGGTCATCGTCACGGAGCCGGTCAGGCAGCCGGAGCAGGCCGAGCCGGAGCGGCAGCCCGAGCCGGTCGCCGCCGCGGAGCCGGTGGCCGAGCCCGCCGCCGAGGCCGCGCCGGAGCCGGTGCCCGCCGAGGCCCCGGCCCGGCCGCGCCGCCGCGCCGTCCGCAAGGCGACCGCGCCGACCGCGCCCGTGGAGGCGGCCGTGGTGGTCCTCCCGGCCGCGGACAAGGCCGGGAAGACCGACCAGGCCGAGAAGCCCGGGGCCGGGAAGGCGACCGAGGCCGAGCAGGCCGGGGACGCCGTCACGGCGGAGGCGACCGCCGAGGCCGCCGCGCCGGTGCAGCCGGAGCAGCCCGCCGAGGCGCCGTCCGAGGCCGTCGAGGCCCCGGAGGCCGCCGACGAGGCCAAGCCCGCCAGGAAGACGGCCGCTCGCAAGACGGCCAAGAAGGCCCCCGCCAAGAAGACCGCCACGAAGAAGACGGCGGCCAAGAAGGCGACGGCCAAGAAGACGGCGGCCAAGTCCACGGCGGACGACTCCACGACGGACGAGTCCACGGCGGACGAGTCCACGGCGGTCAAGAAGACGGCGGCCAAGAAGGCGCCGGCGAAGAAGGCGGCGGCCAAGAAGACGGCCGCGAAGAAGACGACGGCCAAGAAGACGGCGGCGAAGAAGACCACCGCCAAGAAGACCGCGGCGGCGGAGCAGTCGTCGCCCGCCGTCTCGGCCGACGCAGGCTGACCGACAGGTCACCCGCCCCCGAGGCCGAACGCCTCACGTGCCCCCGCCCGGCGACCCGCCGGGTGGGGGCACGGCCGTTTCCGGCCCTTGTCTCACCCATCCGTCGTCGATCCGCCCGTTTCCCGCGTACGTGGGGCCTCGGTCCGATACCTGTAGGACTCATCGGGTCCGTTGGGCAAGGGGAGGGGATGGACATGGCGGAGGCACGCGCGCGCGGGACACGGCTGAGGGGCACGGGGCGGCACCGGGCGGTACGGCCTGCCAGGGGCGGACGCCGCGCCGTGGCCCTGGCGACGGTCCTGTCCGCCGCCACCGGCCTGCCGACCGCGTCGGCCGCCACCGCCGCGCCCGGGGCGCCGCCCGTCTGGCCCGAGGGGCCGGTGTTCAACGACCCGCTGGGCACCGTCGACCAGCAGCACGCCATCCGCACCCGGATCATCGGGCTGATCGACGCGGCCGTGAAGGGCTCCACCATCAAGGTCGCGGTCTACCACGTGTGGGAGGCGCCCGTGGTGGAGGCGCTCGTCGGCGCCCACCGGCGCGGGGTCGACGTACAGATCGTGCTCGACTCGACCAGCAGGACGGACCGCCCCGAGAACACCGCGTACGCCACGCTCGTGCGCGAGCTGGGCACCGACCGGTCCGAGCCGTCCTTCGTCACGCTCTGCCCGTCGAACAAGTCGTGCCTGGGCGACCCCCGGTACGGAAAATCGATCATGCACAGCAAGTTCTGGCTGTTCTCGCAGGTCGAGGGCGCCCGGGACGTCGTCGTGCAGACCACGTCGAACGCGACCCCGTCCGCGCACACCAAGTTCTTCAACGACGCCCTGCTGCTGCCGGACAACCCGACGATGTACGACGCCTTCGCCGAGTACTTCGCCGACATGGCGGGCAAGGACTGGCGGGCCTGGGACTACCGCACGGTGAGCAGCGGCCGGTACAAGGCGTACTTCTTCCCGCGCGACGGCACGGTGAACGAGACCGACACCATGTACTCGGTCCTGAACAACGTGTCATGCACCTATAGGGACGCGAACGGCGTCCGGCGCGGCACCAGGGTCCGGGCCGCCATCTTCAAGATCACGCGCCAGCGGATCGCCGACAAGCTGGTCGCCCTGAAGAAGGCGGGCTGCTCCGTCGACCTGGTCTACGCCGAGACGGACAGCGCCCGCAGCCAGCACGGCAGGCCCGGCACCTGGGAGACCCTGCACCAGGCCGGCGGGCCCGCGCTGCGCTGCTTCAACGACGACCGGGACCCGCTCAGGCCCGGCCACAAGCTCACGACGCCGTACATCGTCCACAACAAGTACGTCCTCATCGACGGCGTGTACGACGGCAGGCGCGACAAGGTCGCCTTCACCGGCTCGCAGAACTCCACCGCGCCCGCGCTGCGCGAGAACGACGAGTCGATCGTGAAGGTCGACGACGACGCGGTGCACGACACGTACCGCACGCACTTCGACCGGGTGAAGAAGGCGGCCTGGCCGGGGAACGAGGACGGGACGGACCTGTGCCGGGGTGTGAAGCCGCTGCCGCAGGACGGCGAGAGGCCCGCCCGGTGAGGCGCCGGGCGGGCCCGGTTTGACCCGTCCGGGTGGGGCCCGTAACCTTGACCGTCGGCGTGTCCATAGGTGCGCCCACTCCCGTAAACCTCTTCCTCCTGGTTTTTTCCGTGTTCTTCGACGGGCCCGCGAGATTCCAGGAGAGGCCGTCCGCGCGTGTGTGCCGGGCGGCTGGACTGCGGGGGTTCCGTTCCGAGCGAGAGAGAGATCCGCGTGTACGCCATCGTGCGCAGCGGTGGTCGCCAGCACAAGGTTGCTGTCGGCGACATCGTTGAGGTTGACAAGATTTCCACTGCCAAGGTTGGCGACACGGTCGAGCTCTCGACCCTGCTCGTTGTCGACGGCGAGTCCGTGACCAGCGACCCGTGGGTCCTGGCCGGGATCAAGGTCACGGCCGAGGTCGTTGACCACCACAAGGGCCAGAAGATCGACATTCTGCGCTACAAGAACAAGACCGGCTACCGCCGCCGCCAGGGTCACCGTCAGCAGTACACGGCGATCAAGGTCACCGGCATCCCGACGGCCGCGAAGTAAGGGACTGAGGAGAGATGGCACACAAGAAGGGCGCATCGTCCACCCGGAACGGTCGCGACTCCAACGCTCAGCGGCTCGGCGTGAAGCGCTTCGGCGGTCAGGTCGTCAACGCCGGTGAGATCCTGGTCCGCCAGCGCGGCACCCACTTCCACCCGGGCTCGGGCGTCGGCCGCGGCAAGGACGACACCCTGTTCGCCCTGGACGCCGGCGCGGTGGAGTTCGGTACCCACCGCGGCCGCAAGGTCGTGAACATCGTCCCGGTCGCCTGAGCGGCACTCCGACCGGTACGCCCCCGGCCTGAGGCCGGGGGATCCCCAGCGAGGCGGACCTCACTTCCCTGTCGGGGAAGCAGGTCCGCCTTTCGCGTGTTAGTCAAGAGACATTCCCGTACGCCCCCAAGCTTCGGCCGGGGGGACCCCCAGGAGGCACTGAACCATGACCACCTTCGTGGACCGCGTCGAGCTGCACGTCGCCGCGGGTAGCGGGGGCCACGGCTGTGCCTCCGTCCACCGTGAGAAGTTCAAGCCGCTCGGCGGCCCGGACGGCGGCAACGGCGGCCGGGGCGGTGACGTGATCCTGGTCGTCGACCAGTCGGTCACGACGCTGCTCGACTACCACCACAGCCCGCACCGCAAGGCCACCAACGGCAAGCCCGGCGAGGGCGGCAACCGCTCCGGCAAGGACGGCCAGGACCTGGTCCTGCCCGTGCCGGACGGCACCGTCGTCCTGGACAAGCGGGGCAACGTCCTCGCGGACCTGGTCGGGCACGGCACCTCGTACGTCGCCGCGCAGGGCGGCCGCGGCGGCCTCGGCAACGCGGCGCTGGCCTCCGCCCGCCGCAAGGCCCCCGGCTTCGCGCTGCTCGGCGAGCCCGGTGACGCGAGCGACGTCGTCCTGGAGCTCAAGACGGTCGCCGACGTGGCCCTGGTGGGCTACCCGAGCGCGGGCAAGTCGTCCCTGATCTCGGTCCTGTCCGCCGCCAAGCCCAAGATCGCGGACTACCCGTTCACGACGCTGGTGCCGAACCTCGGCGTCGTCACCGCCGGCTCCACCGTCTACACCATCGCCGACGTGCCCGGCCTCATCCCCGGCGCCAGCCAGGGCAAGGGCCTCGGCCTGGAGTTCCTGCGCCACGTCGAGCGGTGCAGCGTGCTCGTGCACGTCCTGGACACCGCGACGCTGGAGTCCGACCGCGACCCGGTCTCCGACCTGGACGTCATCGAGGCCGAGCTGCGCAACTACGGCGCGGGCCTGGAGAACCGGCCGCGCCTCGTCGTCCTGAACAAGGTCGACATCCCCGACGGCCAGGACCTCGCCGACATGGTGCGGCCCGACCTGGAGGCGCGCGGCTACCGCGTCTTCGAGGTCTCCGCCGTGGCCCACAAGGGCCTCAAGGAGCTGTCGTACGCCCTCGCCGAGTTCGTCGCCGAGGCGCGGGCCGCCAAGCCGAAGGAAGAGGCCACGCGCATCGTCATCCGGCCGAAGGCCGTCGACGACACGGGCTTCACGGTCACCCGCGAGGACGAGGACGGCGAGGCCCTGTACCGCGTCCGCGGTGAGAAGCCGGAGCGCTGGGTGCGCCAGACCGACTTCAACAACGACGAGGCCGTCGGCTACCTCGCCGACCGGCTCAACCGCCTCGGCGTCGAGGACGCGCTGATGAAGGCGGGCGCCCGCGCCGGCGACGGCGTGGCCATCGGCCCCGAGGAGAACGCCGTCGTCTTCGACTGGGAGCCGTCCCTGTCCGCGGGCGCCGAGATGCTCGGCCGCCGCGGCGAGGACCACCGCTTCGAGGCGCCGCGCCCCGCGGCGCCGCGGCGCCGGGACCGCGACGCGGAGCGCGACGAGGCCGAGCAGGCCTTCGACGACTTCAAGCCGTTCTAGCCCGCCGGGTGGGCGCGGCCCACGGCGGCGCCCACCCGCCACGCGGCCGAAGGGGCCCCCGCGGCGGTAGCAGCGCGGCCCCACGGGCCAAAAATCGCCGGAGCCTCGCGGGGTGAGGCCCCGCCCAAACCCCCAACCACGAACCACCCCCCCC
>NZ_JASCXL010000200.1:0-7515 GCF_030010595.1 Streptomyces sp. CC224B
GGGGCGGGGCGGGCGCCGGGGGGGCCCCGCGAGGGGGGGGGGGCGGGACGCGGGGGACTGGCCCGGCGCCGGGGGCGGGACCGCGCCCACCCCGGGGGGGGGGGGAACGTGTCGCCGCCCCCGCGGGCTGTGGCGCGGCCGAGGGCCGGGGCCCGGTGCCGGGCCGCTCGGGGGGGGAGCCGCCCGGCAAGGCCCGGGCAGCTCGGGGAGGGAGCCGTCCGGCAGCGGCCCCGGGGTCGGGGCCGCTGCCGGAGAAGGTCGTACGGCGGGGGGCCGGGATCCGAGCCGCTGCCGGGGAAGACCGTGCGGCAGGGCCGGGGATCAGGCCGCTTCGGGGAGCAGTCCGGCGCGGAGCCGCTTGAGGATGCGGTTCAGCAGGCGGGACACCTGCATCTGGGACACGCCGATCCGCTCGCCGATCTGCGCCTGCGTCAGCTCCTCCACGAAGCGCATGTGGACGATCTCCCGGTCGCGCTGCGAGAGCTCGCCGATCAGCGGCGCCAGGCTGTTGAAGTCCTCCACGCGCTCGTACCCGGCGTCCTCCACGCCGATGAAGTCGGCGAGGACGGCCTCGTTCTCGTCGCCGGAGCCGGTGAGCAGGGTGGTGTCGAGAGACGCCGACGTGTAGGCGTTGGCCGCCTTGCGGGCCTCGCGGACCTCCTCCTCGGGGAGGGACATCAGCTCCGCGAGCTCGGCGACGGTGGGCTCGCGGTCGAGGCGGCTGGAGAGTTCCTCGGTCGCCTTGACCAGCTCGATGCGCGCCTCCTGGAGGCGGCGCGGCACGTGCACGGCCCAGCTCGTGTCGCGGAAGAACCGCTTGATCTCGCCGACGATGTAGGGGACGGCGAAGGTGGTGAACTCCACCTCGCGCGAGAGGTCGAAGCGGTCGATGGCCTTGATCAGACCGATCGTGCCGACCTGGACGACGTCCTCCCGGTCGTCGCCGCGGTTGCGGTAGCGGGAGGCCGCGTAGCGGACCAGGGAGAGGTTCAGCTCGATCAGCGTGTTCCGCACGTACTGGTATTCGTGCGTGCCCTCCTCGAGCACGGCCAGGCGGTCGAAGAACTGCCGGGACAGCACGCGTGCGTTGCGGGGCTCCACGGACAGGGGCTGTTCGATGTGCGGCAGTTCACCGTCCGTCCCCCCGTGCGTCAGCGGCGTCTGAACCTCGGATACGGCACCCGTCGCGGCAGCCACACCTGTCACCTTTCACTCGACTCACTCGGCGGTTCCTCGCACCCCCTCCCCCGCCGGGGGGGTGTGCCGTGCGTCTGCCCCTCGATCACTGATCCATGCGCATGAATCTGCGGGAAATCGAAAAAAGTCCCGGCGGGTCCTCTCCTCACTCCGTTACGGGCTCCGTTACGGGCTCCGTCGCCAGGACCGACAGCAGGAGTGCGGCGTCCGGATCACCGGCCTCCGCGGCCCGGCGCAGTACGCCGCGGAGGCAGGGGCGGTCGGCCGGGTCGGTGAGCAGCGTGGCGAGTCCGATCGCGGCGTCGGTGTCGCCCGCCTCGGCGGCCGCCTTCCAGTGCGCGGCGGCCTCGTCCCGCCGGCCGGTGCGGCGCAGGACGTCCCCGAGGTGGAACAGGGCCCCGCGGTGTCCGTGACCGGCCGACCGGCGGAGCAGGGGCTCGGCCTCGGCGAGGCGCTCCTGCCGGGCGAGGAGGAGGCCGAGGTTGAGCAGGGCGCCGGCGACGCCGCCGTCGGCCGCCCGCCGGTACAGCGGCTCGGCGAGGTCCGGCCGGCCCTCGTCGCGGTGCAGGTTCGCCAGGTTGAAGCAGGCCCGGAGGTCGCCCGCGTCGACGCACCTCCGGTACCAGTACGCCGCGCGGTACGGGTCCCCGGCGGACCTGGCCGCGTGGGCGAGGCAGAACATCGCCTTCCCGCTCCCGGCCGCGACGGCCCGCAGGAGCAGCGGCTCGGCCTCGCTCCACCGGCCCTCCTCGCACAGCAGCAGGCCCCAGTTGGTGAGGCCGTCGGCGTCACCCGCGGCGTACGCCCGCGCGTAGGCCGCCATGGCCTCGTCGGCGCGGCCGAGGTCCGCGAGGAGCACCCCGAGGTTGTACTCGGCGTCGGCGGCCCCCGCCAGGGCGGCGCTGCGCAGGCACACCTCGGCGGCGGCGGTCTCGCCCCGGTCGCGGTGGAGCAGTCCGCGGTTGTTCCAGGCCTTCGCCTCGCCGCGCGTACCGGACGCGGTGTACGCCCGTACGGCCTCGTCGTGGCGGCCGGTCGCGCTCAGCAGGTTGCCGAGGTTGAGCAGGACGGCGGCGTCCTCGGGGTCCGCCTGTGTGCGGTAGACCCGCTCGGCCTCCTCGTGGCGGCCCAGGTCGGCCAGGACCACCCCGAGGTTGTTGGCGGCCCGGGTGACCCCGGCGTCGGCGAGGGCACGCCACAGGCACGCGCCGATGGAGGGGGCGTGGCGGGTGGCGTTGAGCGCGACGGTGAACATGGCGTCCAGGTCGCGGGCCGCGCCCAGGGCCTGGAACCAGGTGAACGGGTGGACGGGCAGGCCCTCGTCGTCCGCCGCCGCGGCCAGTTCGGGGTGGGCCCGCCAAGCATCCCCGCCCGCGGGCAGCAGCATGCCGCTGACGCCGCACCGGGCGGTGCCCGCCCAGGCCAGCGCGTCGGCGGCGGGCTCCGGGCGCAGTACGTCGCCGCCGCTGTCGGCGAGGTAGGGCCGGTGGGCGTCGAGGAGCAGCGCGGCGGGCAGCGGGCTGTCGAGTCCGGCCCGGACGAGGTCGATGCCCGCCCGGGTGAGCGCCGCGCCCCGCGGCCGGCCCCCGGCCCGGTCGGCCAGCCGCAGCTCCCGCCAGAGCCAGGGTCCTGCGGCGAGGCACTCGGCGACACCGAGGGCCGGGTCGGCGCGGGCCGCGCGCGCCACGCGCCGGTCGGGCGAGGCGGCGGCCCGGCTCCGCTCGGCCGGGCTCCAGCGCCGGTCGAGCAGGAGGTGCGGCAGCCGGCGGAGCACCTCGGCGCCGCGCCGGTGGGTGTACGCCGCGGCGTCGAGGGTGGCCAGGACGGCGGCCCCGGCCCGGCGCAGCTCGGTGAGCGCGGGGGCCGTGAGGCAGCTGCCGTCCTCCAGCCATGGGTCGAGTTCGTCGAGCCACAGCACGCACGGCTCGGCCGCCGCGGCGATGCCCGCCACGAGTGCGGGGACGTCGTGGGGGTGCGCGGGCCGGACGAAGCGGTGGCCGGGCAGCTCCGCGCGCAGCGCCTCGTAGAGGGTGCGGGTCTTGCCCGCGGCGGAGTCGCCGACGAGGAGCAGCCCGCCCCCGTGGACGCCCGCCGCGCGCACCCGGGCCCGTACGCCGGGGTCGGCGTCCCGGGCCACGTAGCCGGGGACGGCACCGTGCTCGTCCACGGCGAGTCCGGCGTCGGCCGGGCCGGTGTCCGCGACGCGGGGCCAGGGCGTCAGCGCCGGGGGCACCGCCCGGGGGGGCCTGGGCGCACCGGCGGTGGCCGAACAGGGCCTGGACGCCGGGGTGGTGCGCGGCCGTGGTGTCCAGCCAGGTGAGGTCGTGGCACTCCACCGGGAACGGGTATGTTCCGCCCAGCCGGTCGAACCAGTCCCACTCGGCCTGGGTGAGGGTGAGGGGGGCGACGAGGGTCCAGCGGTCGGGGCTGCCCTCGGCCGCGCGCCGCAGGGAGTGCGCGATCTGCGTGCGCCGCCCGGGGGTGAGCCGGCCGGTGAAGTCCTTCACCTGGAACACGTGCCGGCGGCCGCCGGGGAGCCGCAGGACGGCGTCCTCGCCGCGGTCGCCGCCGGCTCCCTCGATCGCCCGCAGGCCGGGGTACGCCGTCGTCAGGAGCATCACCACGGCGCGCTCGAACGACCGGCGCCCCTCGGCGAGCTCTTCCCACCACGACCGTGCGCTCATGATTCCGAGTGTGCTGGGCAGCGGGAGGGCATGCCGCTCGTTTCCCGCATCCCGTGCGCCGCCCCTCAGGCGACGGCGCCCCACGCCTTCGGTACGCAGGAGTACCCGCGGAACCCCCGCGCCTCCGGGCTGACGGCCGTGGCCGAGCACACCACGGCGTCGGCCGCCTCCGTCGCGGAGTGGTGGATGTACGCGCCGGCGGCCGTGCTCTTCCTGGTCCTGTGCTGGCGTGTGCTGCGCGAGCGCAGGCGGTTCAGCAACGCGGTGCTCCTGGGGCTGACCGCCCTGTGCGCGCTCGTCGCGTGGCTCTTCCAGCTGATCAGGTCCGGCACGGTGTCGGGGACGGTCGTCGCCGGTGTGCTGCTCGCGGTGGGCGGTCTGGGCATCCTGCTGCTGACCGGGCTGCTGTTCTCCAACGGCCTGCGCATGCTGCGCAAGGAGGGCAGGAGCCCCGCCAATCTGCTCTCGCTCATGGCCGCGCTGTGCGTCGTCGCGCTGATCGCCCTGCTGATCGCGGCGGCGGTGGTACGGACACCCATCATGCTCGGCGTGGGCGCCGCCGCCCTGGGTCTCGCCTGCTACCTCTCGTTCCTGTTCCTGAGCCTCCTCACGTACGCGTTCCTGTACGGGCGGCTCCAGGTGCGCCGCAAGGCCGACTACGTGGTCGTGCTGGGCTCGGGCCTGAGCGGCGGGTCGAAGGTGCCGCCGCTGCTGGCCGGCCGCCTCGACCGGGCCCGGGAGGTGCACACGGGGCTCACCCGGCGCGGCCACTCCCCCGTCCTCATCACCTCGGGCGGGCAGGGGCCCGACGAGGACCTGCCGGAGTCCCACGCGATGGCGGACTACCTGACGGACCGCGGCTTCCCCGGGGAGCTGATCGAGCGGGAGGACAAGTCGACGACGACGGAGGAGAACCTCCGCTACAGCAAGGCGATCATGGAGAGGGGGACCCCCGGCTACCGGTGCGTCGTCGTCACGAACAACTACCACGCCTTCCGCGCCGCGCTCACCGCCCGGCGGCTCGGCATCCGGGGTCAGGTGGTGGGCGCGCCCACGGCCCGGTACTTCTGGCCGAACGCCACGATCCGTGAGTTCGCCGCCCTTCTGGTGGCCTACAAGCGGACCAACGCCGTCATCTGCCTGCTGTTCGTCGCCGCCGGTGTCGCCGTCTGGGCACTGCGCTGAGGGGTCGTCCCCGGCGCCTCAGGCACGCGCGGGCAGCAGCGCCGACGCGTCCGGTTCGCGCTGCGTGGCGAAGCCGCCGACCACGGCGAACCGGTCCAGGTCGACGACGGCGACCCGGTCGGTGCCGAGCAGGGAGACGTACGCCAGCGGCTCGCTCGGGTGGAGCGACACGGCGGCGGGCGTGCCGTCGAGCGCGAGGGAGCGGATCGGCCGCAGGCCGGTGCTCCAGACGGTCAGGGTGCGGGCGGCGATGTCCGTCACGAGGAGCCGCTCGTCGTCGAGGGTGTAGACCCGCAGCGGGTCCCCTCCCGTCGCCGCCTCGCGCCGCACCTTCATGGTCCGCGCGTCGACGGCGACCAGCGTGGAGCTCCTGCGGGCCCCGACGAACAGGGTCTTCTCGTCCCGGCTGAGGGTGCTGCTCTCCGGCAGTTGGCCGGGCGTGACCAGGAGCGGGGGGACCGCGGCGTCGTACGGGCGCACGAGGCTCACCGTGTGGGACAGCAGGCCGGTCACATAGGCGCGCTCGCCGTCGCGGCTGAGGGCGAACAGGTGGGTCTTCACCCCGTGCGTGGGCACCGCCCGCACCGGTGCCTCGTCGGTGGCCGGGGCGTCGAAGCCGAGCAGGACCGCCCTGTCCTCGCTCAGGGCGTACAGCCGGTCCTCGCGGTCGATGCCCATGCCGTGGATGCGGCGGAACGGCCGCGTGTCGATGGTCCGGACCAGGGAGCGCTCGACGAGGTCGATGACGAAGACAGCGGCGCCTCCCTCGCCCGCGCTGGAGGACATGCGCACACCGTAGTGCCCGACGTAGGCGAACCGCCGACGCGCGTCGACCACCATCTCGTGCGGATAGTCCGGCAGCGGAACCGTCCCCACCCGCCGCCCCGCCCCCGTCTCGTAGAAGCTCACCGCGTGGCTGCTCTTCTCCACCACCACCAGCACGTCGGCCCCCGCCGCCCGGCGCGCGCCCTCGGCGGCCGGGGCGGGGGTGACCGAAGCGGAGGCGGCCGAGGTGACTGTGGCTGAAGCGGGTGCGGATGCGGCCGAGGCGGAGGCGGCTGTGGCGGATGCGGCTGAAGCGGCTGTGGGCAGCCCGCTCGCCAGCGTGCCCGCTCCCGCGGCTTTGATCACCGTACGGCGCCTCATCACGGACCCAACCCCCGATCTGCCCGACCACCACCCGACTCACGGTGCGCTCCGCCATCATGCCCTCCGGGAGGCGGAGCCGGAACCGCCCGGCACACGGGTACCGGGGGCCGGACACAGGGGGCGGACGGGGTGGGCCGGGCGGTGCGCGTCCCAGCTGTGCGTTCCAGGTGGGTTGCGTTTGTGCAGGTCAGGGTGTGCGTGTGCGTTCCAGTGTCCCCAATTGGGCGGCATTCGTGGCGTAGGTGTCGGGTCGTCCCACATGCTCGGACCGTGCTCATCGGAAGTCCCCGTGGGCCCAGGGCGCGGCCAGAGCCGCGTGGGGCGGGGACGGGCCAGGTCCGGGAGCACGGCTCAGCAGTACGGACAGAGGAGTTCGGCAGATGTTTCGTCAGCGTGCACGTCTGATCGCCGCGCCGGTCGCGGCCGTCGCCCTGACCCTGACCATCGGCGCCCACCAGGCCGGAGCGACGTCCTCCGGTACCTCGGGGGACGGTACCTCGGGGACGGCCCGGGCGGCGGCCGCCTGCCTGGCCGGTGCCACGACGCTGGTCGGCGATCTCGACGGCGACGGCCGCCCGGACAGGATCAGCAACCCCGGGCACACCGGGGCGAAGATGACGGTGCAGTGGGGCGCCGCCGACGGCTCGTTCGGCGCGAAGCACACGGTGAGCAAGCTGCTCGGCGCGCGGACGGGCGAGGTCGCGACCGCGGCGGTCGCCGACTTCCGGAACGACGGCACCCTGGACATGGTCGTCAACATCGTCAAGCCGTCCGGTGGGGACGACCCCGCCACGGCGCGTGTCGCGGAGTACCGTCCCGGCCCCCTCAAGCGGACCGGCCTGAAGTCCGCCCACCCGCGCCACCTGGACATCGGCAAGGCCGCCGAGGTCAAGCAGCTCCGCGTCGCCGACTACGGCGGCGACGCGTACCCGGACCTCGCGCTGCTCAGCAACGCCGGTGACGGGGTGCTCGAGCGGAACGTGCGCCTGTCGCAGCCGGGCAGCGGCCCGGGCGCCTACAACGCCGAGCACGAGCGGAAGTACGGCGACTGGGGCACCCCGGCCGAGCCGCCGTCCATGCCCGGCAACGGCTGGTCCCGCTTCTACAAGGCCTGCTCCTGAGGACCTGCTCCTGAGGACCTGCTCCTGACAGCGCCCGGGTGCCGTCGGTGTCGCGAGGCACCGGTGGCACCCGGCGCCGGGGCGGGGGGGGGGGGGGGGGGGGGGGGGGGGGGGGCCGCCCCCCCCCCCCCCCCCCCCCCCCCCCCCCCCCCCCCCCCCCCCCCCCCCCCCCCCCGGCC
>NZ_JASCXL010000201.1:0-7180 GCF_030010595.1 Streptomyces sp. CC224B
CGGCGCCGGCCGCCCGCACCCGGCCCTCGCCGTTCACGGCGCCGGGCCTCGCGCTGTGGTGCGCGGCGGGCGGCACCGCCGTCTCCGCCCTGGCCTCGGCGAACGCGGCGGTCACGCTGGTGCTCGTCTTGCGGGCGGCGACACCCCTGTGACCCGGGCCGCGCGGGGCCCGGGCCCGGGCGCTGTCAGAGGTCGAACTCGTGCGGCGGCAGGTCGAGGGCGAAGCACGCCTCCCGCACCACCGCCTGCTCGTCCTTGTCGAAGTCCCCGTCGGCTCCGCCGATCACGATGCCGATCTGGACCACGGCCCGGGCCTCGGCGGGCTTCTTCCCGGCCTTCGCGACCTCCTGCAACACGCTGACCTTGCCGAAGGCGAAGTCCGCGGTGAGCTTGTCCACGTACGCGTCGAAGCGGCGGCGCAGGTCGTCCGCCGGGAAGTTCTGCAGCACCTCGTTCGTCGCGATGAGCTGCGCCACGCGCTGCCGCTCGGCCTGGTCGACCGTGCCGTCGGCGGCCGCGACCAGGGCGCACATCGCCATGCTCGCGTCGCGGAAGGAGCCGCTCTTGAGGTCGTTCTTCTTCGCGACGAGCTGGCTCTGCATCGTCGAGGCGGATTCCTTGAGGCGGTCCCACAGGGCCATGGAAAGACTCCATCGGTCGGTGCTCACGAGCGGGTGCCGGACGGTACCGGCGCACGCTCCAATTTCTACAACAGCGTAGAAACTAACATCTGGACGGAGGAGTTCCGCAGGGGCGCAGGGGCGCAGGGGCGCAGGGGCGCAGGGGCGCAGGGGGGAGGCGCTGACGGGCGGAGCGGGCAGGGTGTACGGCGAGGGGCCGCGGCCTGACCGGCCAGAGGCGTACGACAGCGGAGGAAAGGGGTTCCCCTGATGGAGCCGACCGCCCATGAGCGGCATGAGCAAGGAGAACCACCTCACGGCCCCTCGGCGGCTGAGCCCTCGGCAGCCGGGCCGTACGCGCCGGGCGGGCCCGGCGAGGCAGACGGAGGAGAGAAGGCAGAGAAAGCAGCCGGAGGCGAGGAGGCAGACGGAGCGGACGGAGCAGAGGAAGTAGCCGGAGCAGAGGAAGCGGACGGAACGAGCGGACGGTGGACGCCCACAGCCCAGGCCCTGCTAACCCGTGCCGCGGCGGAGCTGGCGCCCGCGCCGCAGGCGAACCCGTTCGTGCCGCTCGTCGCCGACGGCACCGCGGACCGCGGCGCCGTGGCCGCGCTCGCCCTGGAGCAGTGCCGGATCATCCCCGCCGACCGCCGGTCCTTCCTACACCTGGCGGCCCGCTCGGCGGACGCGGGCCTGCCCGCCGGCGCCGCGTTCTTCGGCGCCCTGGCCGAGGGCGAGACCCTCGCGTCCGACCGGCTCGGCGCGCTCCTCGCGGCCTGCCAGGTGGGTGAACGGCAGGCGGAGGAGTACGTTCCGACCGCGGGCTGCCAGGCCTACCCGGCGTACGTGGCCTGGCTCGCGCTCAACGGCGAACCGGCCGACGTCGTGCTCGCCCTGACCGCCAACTTCGCGGCCTGGGGCGGCTACTGCGCCGCCCTCGCGGGAGCCCTGCGCGCGCGGTACGGCTTCCCGGACGAGGCCTGCGCGTTCTTCGACCTCTTCGCCGAGCCGTCGCCGGACCTCGGCCGGAGCGCGCTGGCCGCACTGGAGGAAGGCGTGTCCCGGGGCACGATCACGCCCCGCACCGCGCTGCGGCAGGGGCGGCTGCTCCAGGAGTACGAGGGGATGTTCTGGTCGAGCCTGGCGGACCGGGCGGGGGCGGCGCGGCCCTGAGACCGTAGCCGTACGGACCGACTGGCCCGACTGGCCCGAGCGGCCCGGTGGCCGGGTCTACCGCCGCCGCAGCACGATCGCCGTCGCCAGCACCCCGTCGCGGACGATCCAGGTGCCGTCGAACCCGGTCAGCTCCGCCCCCGCGACCACCGGGCACTCCACCAGGAACGCGGCGCTGAACGTGCCGTCGCGGCGGATGTCCAGGTGCGCCTCCTCGAATCCCAGCCACCGCTGGGTCACGGGGAACCACGCCTTGTAGACGGTCTCCTTGGCGCTGAACAGCAGCCGGTCCCAGGGCACCGTCGGCTGCGCGGCGGCGAGCGCGGCCAGCGTGGCGCGCTCCGTCTCGTCGCTGACCAGGTCGAGCACGCCCGGGTCGGAGAGCGGCTCGGCGGGCTCCGCGTCGATGCCGAGCGAGATGACCTCGGAGGCCCTGGCGACGGCCGCGGCGCGGTAGCCGGTGCAGTGCGTCATGCTGCCGACCACGCCATCCGGCCACACCGGCGCGCCCTTCTCGCCGCGCGGGATGGGCACGGGCGCGATGCCGATACGGGCGAGGGCCGTGCGGGCGCAGTGCCGCGCGGTGGTGAACTCCTGCCGCCGCTTCGCCACGGCGTTCGCGACGTGGGCGGCCTCCTCGGGGAAGAGCACCGCGTCGGGCAGGTCTTCACGGGTCTCGGACACGACGACGGGCTCCTCGGCCAGGAGGGCGCTCAATATGCCCGTCCCGCCGGGGACTTCCCCCGCTGCCGCCGACTTCGAAGGTGACGTCACAAGGGATCACCTTACCGCCGCACCGCCCGCGACCGGCGGGCTCGGTCCCGGCGACCGGACGGACGGGAGGCGGCGGCGGACCACAGACACTGGAGGGGGCCCAGGGGCTGATGGGTCCCCCAAGGCCGGAGTCTGAGGGTCCCGGCGCACAGGCCCTCCGCGCGCCCCGCCGAGGAGCGCATACGCTGGCGTGATGCAGGACGAGTACCGCACCGTGACCCGCGAGGGCGTGCACGAGACCGAGATCAACCGCTCGCGCTTCCTGTGCGCGCTCGCGCCCGCCGCCACCGAACGGGAGGCGCAGGACTTCGTCGCCCGCGTGCGCAAGGAGCACCCCACCGCCACGCACAACTGCTTCGCGTACGTCATCGGGGCCGACGCCTCCGTGCAGAAGGCGAGCGACGACGGCGAGCCCGGCGGCACCGCGGGCGTCCCCATGCTCCAGATGCTGCTGCGCCGCGACATGCGGTACGTCGTCGCCGTCGTCACCCGCTACTACGGCGGCGTCAAGCTCGGCGCGGGCGGGCTCATCCGGGCCTACGGCGGCGCGGTCGGCGAGGCCCTGGACGCGCTGGGCACCCGCACCCGGCGCCGTTTCCGGCTCGCCACCGTCACCGTGGACCACCAGCGCGCGGGCAAGGTCCAGAACGACCTGCGCGCCGCCGGCCGCGAGGTGCGGGACGTCCGCTACGGCGACGCGGTGACCATCGAGATCGGCCTGCCGGAGGCGGACGTCGAGCAGTTCCGCGCCTGGCTCGCGGACGCGACGGCGGGCAGCGCGGACCTCGAACTCGGCGGCGAGGCGTACGGGGACGCCTGACCGGCACGCCCCCGGCGCTCCCGGCCTGCGCCTCTTGCTCGTACCGCCTCGTGCCGCCTCGTATCGCCTCGTGCCACCTCGTACCGAATGCGGGCATAGCGGGCATCTGCGGACGTAACCGCGGCTGCCGTCACCGCTGTTGACGTGACCGGCGTCACGGTCTTCCGTACGGGTGCCGCCACGACGTGCCCCGCGGCTGCCGTCGGCCCTCCGGCGGGGCGGTACGGGAGTAGCCGCCCGTGATGTCAGACCCTGCCGTTAGTCTCGGGATCCATGAGATTGCTGCACACGTCCGACTGGCATCTCGGCCGGGCCCTGCACCGGGTGAGCATGCTCGACGCGCAAGCCGCGTTCATCACGCGTCTCGTCGCCACCGTGCGCGAGCGCGCGGTGGACGCCGTCGTCGTGTCGGGGGACGTGTACGACCGCGCGGTGCCGCCGCTCGCCGCCGTCGAGCTCTTCGACGACGCCCTGCACCGCCTGGCCGCCCTCGGGGTGCCCACGGTCATGATCTCCGGGAACCACGACTCCGCGCGCCGCCTCGGCGTCGGCGCCGGGCTCATCGGCCGGGCCGGCGTCCACCTGCGCACCGACCCGGGCGCGTGCGCCGAGCCCGTCGTCCTCGCCGACGCGCACGGCGACGTGGCCTTCTACGGCCTGCCGTATCTGGAACCGGCCCTGGTGAAGGGCGAGTTCGGCGTCGAGCGCGCCGGGCACGAGGCGGTGCTCGCGGCCGCCATGGACCGCGTGCGGGCCGACCTGGCGACGCGCCCCGCGGGCACCCGCTCCGTCGTCCTCGCGCACGCCTTCGTCACCGGCGGCGAGGCCAGCGACAGCGAGCGGGACATCACCGTCGGCGGCGTGGCCTCCGTCCCGTCCGCCGTCTTCGACGGCGTCGACTACGTGGCCCTCGGCCATCTGCACGGCAGCCAGGTCATCAGCGAGCGCGTGCGCTACAGCGGCTCCCCGCTGGCGTACTCCTTCTCCGAGGCCGGCCACCGCAAGACCATGTGGCTCGTGGAGCTCGGCGCGGCGGGGGAGCTGGTCGCCGCCGAGCGCGTCGACTGCCCGGTGCCCCGGCCGCTCGCCCGCATCCGGGGCGACCTCGCGGACCTGCTCGCCGACCCCGGCCTCGCCCGCCACGAGGACGCCTGGGTGGAGGCCACCCTCACGGACCCGGTGCGCCCGGACGACCCGATGGCCCGGATCAGCGAGCGCTTCCCGCACACCCTCAGCCTCGTCTTCGACCCGGCCCGCGCCCCCGAGGAGCCCGGCGTCTCCTACGCGCAGCGCCTCAGGGACCGTACCGACCAGCAGATCGCGGAGGACTTCGTGACCCATGTGCGCGGCGCCGGACCGGACGCGCGGGAGCAGGCGGTGCTGCGCGACGCGTTCGACGCCGTCCGCGCCGACGACGTCCTGCGCGAGGTGGCCGGATGAGGCTGCACCGGCTGCGGATCACCGCCTTCGGGCCCTTCACCACCACCCAGGACATCGACTTCGACGAGCTGTCCGCGGCCGGTCTCTTCCTGCTGCACGGCCCCACCGGCGCCGGCAAGACCTCCGTCCTCGACGCCGTGTGCTACGCGCTGTACGGCTCGGTGCCCGGCCCCCGCCAGGGCAGCGGCCAGGGCATGTCCCTGCGCAGCCACCACGCCCGTCCGGACACGCGCACGGAGGTGTGCCTCGAACTGACTGTGGCGGGGCGGCGCCTGGAGATCACCCGGCAGCCGCCGTGGGAGCGCCCGAAGAAGCGCGGCACGGGCACCACCACCGACAAGGCGCAGAGCTGGCTGCGGGAGTACGCCGCCGGGGACGGCACCTCCGGCGGCGGGACCTGGAAGGACCTCAGCCGCTCGCACCAGGAGATCGGCGAGGAGGTCACCCAGCTCCTCGGCATGAGCAAGGAGCAGTTCTGCCAGGTCGTGCTGTTGCCCCAGGGCGACTTCGCGCGCTTCCTGCGGGCCGACGCCGAGGCCCGCGGCAAGCTCCTCGGACGGCTCTTCGACACGCGCCGGTTCGCCGCCGTCGAGCAGCGGCTCGCCGAGCGGCGCCGCGCCGCCGAGACCCAGGTGCGCGAGGCCGACGCCGAGCTG
This sequence comes from Streptomyces sp. CC224B, assembly GCF_030010595.1. Classification (NCBI taxonomy): domain Bacteria; kingdom Bacillati; phylum Actinomycetota; class Actinomycetes; order Kitasatosporales; family Streptomycetaceae; genus Streptomyces; species Streptomyces sp. CC224B. Next base: position 5,484 of record NZ_JASCXL010000201.1, read on the forward strand.
CTCGCGGACGCCCACCGCATGCAGCAGGCGGCGGGCACCGGACCCGGCGACGGCGGCGCGGAGCTGCCGCTGCCGGACGCCGAGCCCGGCGCCCCCGGCCTCGCCGACGCCGTCCTCGCCTGGGCCGCCGTGGTCCGCTCGGGCGCCCGCGAGCGGCTCACCATCGCGCGCGCCGCCCTCGACCACGCCGAGTCCGCCCGCGCCGCCGCTGCCGCCGAGCTCGACGACGCCCGCGAACTGGCCCGCCTCCAGCAGCGGTTCGCCGAAGCACAGCGGCGCGCCGCCCGCCTGGAGGAGGGCGCGGACGACCACCGGCGGCTGACGGACCGCATGGAGCGGGCCCGCAAGGCGGAGGCCGTCGCCCCCGCCCTCGGCCTGCGCGCGGACGCCGAGGCCGAGCACCGGCGCGCCACCGCCGCCGAGGCCCACGCGCGCGACCGGCTCCCGGCCGCGTACGCCGACGAGGGCGCCACGGGCCTCGCGAGCGCCGCCCGCAAGGCCAGCGAGGAGCTCGGCGGCCTCGCCGCCGCCCGCCGCGCCGAGCGCCGCGTGGCCGAACTGTCCGGGCAGCGCGCCGACCTGGACCGCCAGGAGCGGGCCGACGAGGAGGTCCTCCAGGAGGCGGACGGCTGGCTCGCCGACTGGGACACCACCCGCGCCCGCCTCCGGGAGGCCATCGACGCCGCTCAGGAGGCGACGACCCGCACCGAGCACCTGGCCGGGCAGCTCACGGCCGCCCAGGAGCAACTGGACGCCGCCCGCCGCCGCGACCGGCTCGCCGAGGAGGCCGCCACCGCCGAGGAGCAGGTGCTCGCCGCCCGCGAGCGCGCCGCGCACACCCACGAGCACTGGCTCTCCCTCAAGGAGCGGCGCCTCGCCGGGATCGCCGCCGAGCTCGCCGCGCACCTCACCGAGGGCGCCCCCTGCGCCGTGTGCGGAGCCACCGAGCACCCCGCCCCCGCCCGCAAGTCCGCCGACCACGTGGACCGCGCGGCGGAGGAGGCCGCCCTCGCCGCCCACCGGCGCGCGGAGGAGGACCGCACGGCCGCCGAGCGGACCCGCGCCGACGTCCGCGCCGCGCTCGCGGCCGCCACCGTCGCCGCGTCCGACACCCCCGTCGCCGACCTCGCGGCGGCCGTGGCCGAGGTCCGGCACGCGTACGAGACGGCCCGCGACCGCGCGTCCGGGCTGCACACCGCGCGCGAGAAGCTCGCCCAGGCCGAGCGCGAGCACGGCCGCCGCGTCGCGGCCCAGCAGGAGGCCGCCCGCCGCGTCGACTCCCGGGCCACGCTGCGCGACGCCCTCGACCGGGAACAGCGCGACCTGGAGCGGGAGCTGGCCCACGCCCGCGGCGACTGCGCCACGGTCGCCGACCGCGCCGCGCAACTGGAGCGCCGGACCGCGCTGCTCACGGCCGCCGCCGACGCCGCCCGCGCCGCCGCCGACGCCGCCCAGCGCCTGAAGGAAGCCGACGCCCGCGTGGCCGACGCCGCCTTCCGCGCCGGGTTCGACACCCCGGCCGCCGCTGCCGACGCCCTCCTCGACGACCGCGGCCACCGCGAGCTCCAGCACCGCCTCGACGCCTGGCAGCGGGAGGAGGCCGCCGTCCGCGCCGTGCTCGCCGAGCCGGACACGGCCGCCGCCGCCCGGCGCCCGGCCGCGTCCCTCGCGGACGCCGAGGCCGCCGCCCGGGACGC
>NZ_JASCXL010000202.1:0-6937 GCF_030010595.1 Streptomyces sp. CC224B
GCCCGGGGGGCGCGGGGGCGGGGCGCCCGCGGCCCCGCCCGCGTAATCCCCGCGCCGGCCCGACCGGGTGGGACCGGTCGGGCCGTCGCGGTTCTTCGCGTGGGCCCGGTCGTCTCAGGCCGTCAGCGGTCGGCTCAGGCCGCGAGGAGCGTGTCCTGAGCCGGAGCCGCCGGTGGTGCGTCGGGGCGCTCGGCCGCCGCCAGGATCTCGTCGGCCGCCGCGATCGCGTCCGTGATCGACCGGGTGCCCGTCACCACGCACAGGGTGTAGACGACGTCCTCAAGCTCCCGCTGCCACACCGGGTCGGCCTTCTCTCCCAGTGCGATGCGCGCACTGGCGTAACGGGCGAGCAGAGTTCTCACCGAGCGCGGATCCGGCTTCAACACGACCACAAACCCCTCCCTGGACATCCTTCGGTGACCTACGGGTGCCCCGGAATCCCGTCCTCATGCCCTGCCCGTCACGTGTCCTCCGCCACCACGCGCACGCTCTTGACGTCGGTGTCGGCGGCGTCCGGCACGACCATGCCGGCGTCGACGCCGGTGCGCAGATAGCGCACGACGTCCGCGTTGAGGCGTTCGCCGGGCAGCGCGGCGGGGATGCCGGGCGGGTACGGGGTGAGCATCTCCGCGGTGACCCGGCCGACGGCCTTCTCCCACGGCACCTGCTCGGTCGGCCCGAAGTACGCGTCGCGCGGGAGCAACACCTGTTCGAGCCGCAGGTCCTGGGGGTCCGGTACCTCGACCTGCTCCGCCGGCCGCAGCTCGTCCGCGTGCGCGGCGACGTCCCGCAGCGCCGTGAGGAGCGTCCGGGCGGCGTGCTCGTCGTCGGCGTGGGTGAGCTGGGCGCTGATGCGGCGGTGGTCGGACAGGTGCAGGTTGATGTGGTGGTGCTCGCGCAGCCAGTCGGCCGCCCGGTAGCCGGTCGTACCGAGAGCGGTGATGTCGACGATGATCTGGAGGGGGTCCATGTCGGCCGCCCGGCCGGGCCCGCAGAAGTCGTCCCGTCCGTGGACGTGCATCCCGTCGATGCCCGCGATCCGGGTCCGCAGGGAGGCGGCGACGGCGAGCGCGTCGTCGTAGAGGGCGCGGCCGTGCTCCACCATCTGGCGCCGCCAGCCGTCCAGGGCGGCGTACAGCAGCACGGAGGGGCTGGTGGTGCCGAGGAGGTCCTCGCGGCTCTTGAGCACCTCCGGGTCGATGAGATCGCCCTGGAGGTGGAAGACCGACCCCTGCTCCAGGCCGGAGCCCATCTTGTGCACGGAGGTGACGCAGACGTCGGCTCCGGCGTCCATGGCCCAGGCCGGCAGGTCCGGGTGGAACGGCAGGTGCGCGCCCCACGCCTCGTCCACGATGAGCGGCCTGCCCCGCCGGTGGCAGACCCGTGCGATGGCGGCCAGGTCCGAACAGGTGCCGTACGGAGTGGGCGTCGTCACGAGGGCGCCCTTGGCGTCGGGGTGCTCGGCGAAGGCCGCCTCGAACGCCTCTGCGGACGGGGGGTGCGCCAGGTGCCGCTCGGGGTCCCACTGCGGCGCCACCCAGACGGGCCGGATGCCGGAGAGGATCAGCCCGGAGACCACGGACTTGTGGGCGTCGCGCCCCACGAGCAGCTTCTCGTGCGGCCCCGCCACCGACAGCATGGCCGACTTGACCGACAGGGAGCTGCCGCAGGTGGAGAAGAAGGTGTGCTCCGCGCCGACGGCGTCCGCCATGAGGGCCTGCGCCTGTTCGAGGACGCCGCGGGAGGACCTCCGGTCGTCGAGGCCGGAGGTCGCCAGGACGTCCGAGCGGAACACCGCGTCCCCGAGGACCTCGCGGACCCGGGGGTCCGCGCCGCGTCCCTGCTTGTGGCCCGGTGGGGTGAAGGGGGTCTGCCCTTCGGCGTGGTAGGCGGCCAGGGCTTCGAGTACGGGCGCCTTCGAATGGTCCATAGGGTGCGGTTGCCCTCGCCCCCGGAGCAGGAAACGGTGCGTCGGCGCGGGTGCGGCCGGGCGGGTGACCCGGGGTGCGGGGCGGGCCCCGCGGTCCGGGGGCCGGGACCGGCCCCCGGCGCCGGGAGACGTCACGGTGCCGTGGGCCTCTGGTTGTCCGGCGGGACCGAGCGGGAGGCGGCGGGGAAGTCGACGGCCACGATCGGAGCGGTGCTGGGCTGCCTCGAGCCGCCCGCGGGCTCCACCGTGATGCCCATGCCGGTGGCTCCGCCGAGGCCGCCGGTCAGCAGGACGGCGGCGGGGCCGCCGCCCGGGCGCATGAGGCCGGCGGGGCGCATGGACCCCCCGTCGTCGAACCAGAGTTGGTAGACCTTGCCGTCGGGGGGCGGGTCCATGCGGGCGGCGACGAACGCGGCCCGGTCCATGCGGCGCGAGACGACGACGCTGCCGCCGGCGCCACCGGGCAGCCTCGCCGCCCTGGTGCGGGCGTCGGGGGCGGCCAGGAGCGCCGCGAGCCCGTCGGCCTCCTGCCGGGCCTGGCCGGCCTGCCGGCGGGCCTCCTCCCCGCGCTGGTACTGCCAGGCGGCCACCGTGCCGGCTCCCGTCGTCAGGGCCAGGCACGCGGCCAGTACCCAGCGCGTGACGCGGCGCGTACGCGGTGCCGGAGAGCGGTGCTCCGCCGCCGGGGCGGAGCGCGGCGGCACCTGGCGCACCGTGGAGATCCGCCGGAGCACGGCTTCGCGCAGGGCGGGACGCGGCACCGTGGCGGTCGCCGAGCCGAGGCGGGCGGCCGTGGCGGTCAGTTCGCGCACCTCCTGGGCGCAGGCCGGGCACGCGGCCAGGTGTTCCTCGAAGGCGGCGCGCTCGCTCCCGTCCAGTGCGCCCAGGGCGTAGGCGCCGGTGAGGGTGTGCAGCTCGGCTCGGGTCATGCGCTGACTCCCAGGCAGTCGCGCAGACGGATCAGCCCGTCGCGCAGGCGGGTCTTGACGGTGCCGAGGGGCAGGGCGAGCAGCTCGGCGACCTCGCGGTAGGTCAGGCCCCGGTAGTAGGCCAGGGTCACGGACTGGCGCTGGACCTCGGTGAGGCCGCGCAGGCACCGGCGCACCTGTTCGCGCTCCAGCCGGGTCTCCACCTGTTCGCTGACCTCGTCGAACTCCGGGGTCCGGTCCAGCAGCGCGGCCTTGTGCTCCCGGGCGGCCGACGCCTGGGCGGAGCGGACACGGTCCACCGCCCGCCGGTGGGCCAGCGTCATCACCCACGCCATGGCCGGTGCCTTCTCGGGCCGGTAGCGAGGGGCGGTGCGCCAGATGTCCAGGAGGACCTCCTGGGCGACCTCCTCGGACTGGGCGTGGTCGCGCACCACGCTGCGCACCAGGCCGAGCACCGCGCCCGCCACCCTGTCGTAGACGGCCGCGAAAGCCTCCTGGTCCCCGCGGGCGGTGCGCGCCAGCAGCTCCTGCAGGTCGGGTTGCGGCTCGGTGTGCCGGCCAATGCGCACGGCTTCCTTCACGGCCTGGTCCTCCACGACGGCGGGGCAGCCGTCCTCTGTGATCGCGACGGTGACACGCGCCGGGCGTACCGCTGTCTGTGCGCGTACGCGTGTCCGTGAGGGGGCGGGGCACACCGCCCGGCCGGAAGGACGTGCGGTTCCGGCCGGGCAGCGATGCGACCGGGTCACTTCTTCGGCATCAGGACCGTGTCGATGATGTGGACGGTGGCGTTGGCGGTCCGCACGTTGCCGCAGACGACGTTCGCCGAGTCGTTGACCTTGTACTGCTCGCCCGAGCCCGCCGTGGTCAGCTCGCTCTTCTCCAGCGTGGCGTAGGAGCCGTTCTCCAGTTGCTGGGGCGCGAGCTTCCGGCCGACGACGTGGTAGGTGAGGATCTTGGTGAGCTGCTGCTTGTCCTTGAGGACCTTGTCCAGGTCGGCCTTGGGGATCTTGGCGAAGGCGTCGTTGGTGGGCGCGAACACCGTGATGCCCTTGGCGGTGTTCAGGGTGTCGACGAGGCCGGCCTTCTTCACGGCGGTGACCAGCGTCGACAGGGCCGGGTTGTTCGAGGCGGCCGTGGCGACGGGGTCCTCGGCCATGCCGTCGAAGCTGCCGGCGCCGTCCTCGGGCACGGTGGCACAGGCCTTGCCGAACGGCTCGTCCGCGCTCATGCCGTCGGAGGCGGGGCTGTCGCCGTCCCCGGCGGGGGTGCTGGCGGCGGCCCGGTCGTCCTTCTTGTCCTTGCCGTCGTCGTCGCCGTCACCGCAGGCGGCGAGGGTGAGGGGCAGGGCGAGGGCCAGAGCGGCGGCCGCGATGACGCGACGGGCGCGGGGGGTGCGGTTCATGGTGTTCTCCTTGGCGATGAACATATCGGGTATATCGGGTACATCGGTGTGTCGGGGACAGGGAGTGGTCGGGGAGGGCTCGGGCACGCGGGCGGTGGGCCGGGTCAGGTGACGGTGACGACCACCGAGTGGTGGCCGGAGGCGCCGTCGGGGACGGTCCGCGTCCGCTTCGGGGTCTGGGTGCGGCCGGTGCGGTCGGTGGCGCGGACGTGGAGGGTGTGCTGTCCGGGCGCGGCCCGCCAGGACCAGCTCCACTGCCGCCAGGTGTCCACGGGGCCTTCGGGGGCGAGGCGCGCCCCCTGCCAGGGGCCGTCGTCGACGCGGACCTCGACGCGGGCGATGCCCTTGTGCTGGGCCCAGGCGACTCCGGCCACGGTGACCCGGCCGGCCGTGGGCCGGGCGAAGGGCCTCGGGGTGTCGATGCGGGACTGCGTCTTGACGGGCGCCTCGGCCGCCCAGTCACGCTTGACCCAGTAGGCGTCGAAGGCGTCGAAGGTGGTCAGTTCGAGTTCCTCGATCCACTTGCAGGCGGACACGTAGCCGTACAGGCCCGGCACGAGCATGCGGACCGGGAATCCGTGGTCGAACGGCAGCGGCCGGCCGTTCATGCCGACGGCGAGCAGCGCGTCGCGGCCGTCCATGACGGTCTCCACCGGCGTGCCGATCGTCATGCCGTCCACGGACCGGGCCACCAACTGGTCGGCCCGGCCGCCGCGGGAGGGGGGCCGTACACCGGCTTCCTCCAGCAGCTCCTTCAGGCGTACGCCGAGCCAGCGGGCCGAGCCGACGTAGGGGCCGCCCACCTCGTTGGACACGCACGTCATGGTGATGTCCCGCTCGACCAGGGGGCGGCGCAGCAGGTCCTGGAAGTCCAGGACGAGCGGGGAGCGCACCCCCTCGCCGTGCAGCCGCAGCCGCCAGCGGCCGGCGTCCAGGTACGGGACGCGCAGCGCGGTGTCGACGCGGTAGAAGTCCTCGGTGCCCGTGGTGTACGGCGTCAGCTCCGGCAGCCGCAGGTCGACGCCCCGGGGCAGCGCCGGCGCGGGCGAGTCGGGCGGGGGAAGACGCACCGCCTCACGGGACGCCGTGGCCTCGGCGACCGTCGTGGCGTTCACCCGGCGGGCCAGGTGACCCAGGCCACTGGCTACGGCCGCCGTACCCGCGGCGGCGAGCACGAAAGCGCGACGCGGCAGGCGGCCGGTCACCGGGTCCCGGCGGACCAGGCCGGAGCCCCAGCGGCGCAGTGTGGCCTTTCCCCCGCTCTCCCGCTGAGCCCGCGCAGGCGTCCGCGGTGCGCCCTGGTCTTCTGGAGCCGGGGCAGCTGGCGGAGCCGGGCGGGTCAGCAGGGTTGTCAGGGCGTACAGCACCCCCGCCCCCGCCAGGCCCCCGCACAGCGAGGGCACGGCGTCCGTGACCCCGACGGAGTCCGGCCTGCTCAGGGCCGCCTGGGCCCCGACGGCACCGAACAGGGCGACACCCACGCAGGCAGTACGCCGGTGCCGCGCCGCCAGGGCGCCCGTCGCTAGGGCGAACAGCGCGAGCAGAGCCAGGATGCCCAGCTGGAGCACCAACTTGTCGTCGGTGCCGAACGAGCGGATCGCCCAGTCCTTCACCGCTCCCGGCGTGCGGTCGATGACCGCTCCGCCGACGGCGGTGACCGGCCCGGCCTCGGGGCGCACCGCGGCGGCGGTCAGCTCCGCGACGGCCAGGGCGGAATAACCCGCGACCAGGCCGCCGCAGGCGGCCAGGGCCCCGGTGACGACTGCTGTGCTTCTTGTGCTCACAGTAGCTATTCGGAGCCGGCGCGCGGGCGGATGGGTCTGTCGCTCAAATGGGTGCGGCTTTTTCCGTTGGTGCTGGTCAGCGGAGCGCGGTGCAAGCCGTCGGCGGAGTACGGGTGCCGCCGTCGGCACGGTGCGGCGGTCAGCGGAGCGCGGGTGCCGCCGTCGGCACGGTGCGGCGGTCAGCGGGCCCCGGTGTCGCCGTCGGTGGTCACCGGCAGGAGCACCGCGCTCGTGGAGCCCTTCGCCGGGGCCCGTCGCCCGCCCCACGCGAGTGGTCGGCCAGCCGCCCGTGCCGCATGATCGAAGTACCGAGGCCCCCCGACCGTTCGTACGGCGACGCCCCGCCTCACGCCGGAGCCGGGAGCGGTCCGAAGGAAACAGACGCGGGTGATGTGGCGGTTCGCGTTAGTTCACCGCGGACGCTGGATACCCGGTGTGATGGCACCGGCCAGTCGGCCGGTGCCGACAAGTGACACCAGAGACGGTCAACACGGAGGCGATCGCATGCCGAAGGTTCAGCAGCCCGTGACGGACGACAGCATCAAGGTCCGCCAGGTCAACCACTACCAGTTCAGCTGGGTCGCCGGGGAACCGGGCCAGCGTGGCACCTTCACCCTGCAACTGGTGCTGGACGAGGGCGCCTGGGAAGAGGTTGTCACCGTGGATGCCGAGGACGCCGACGTGTTGCAGGACTTGCTGGAGAGCACCAAGACGGTCCACTACGACGTCTCCCGCCGCACCCTGATGTTCGGCGTCACCCCTGCCGGGCACTGACCCGCCCCGCACGTGCCCGCCGACCGCCGGGGGGGGGGGGGGGGGGGGGGGGGGGGGGGGGGGGCGCCGGGGGGGGGGGGGGGGGGGCGCGGGGGGGGGGGGGGGGGGGGGGGTG
>NZ_JASCXL010000203.1:0-6899 GCF_030010595.1 Streptomyces sp. CC224B
CTCGATCCGCGCCCACTGGGCGTCAGTCAACGACACACCCAGACCAACGACCGGATGATCCGAAGGAAACGGCCTAGGCGCCGCTGCACCGGCACACCAGACCCGAACCCCAGCCCCTGCGGCTGGCGCCGTCCGCAGAGGCCCCGGGCCACGGCGGAGGGCGGGCGGGTGGGACCACGCCGCACGCAAGGGCGGGGCGCCCTGCGCTCCACCTCTCCCCCCCGCTGTGGGCAATCGTCCCGCCGGGCGAGTGGGGCCTCCCCTGCTCGAGCGAAGCCGAGAGCTTGGGGAAGGGTGGGCACAGCGCCCAGGTGCCGCTGCCGCTGAGGCCCCGGGTCACGGCCGGGGCGGGTGGGTGGGACCGGGCCACGCGCAGGGTGGCGCCCTGGCGCTTCGAGCGGGCAGGGGCGGGGGCCCGGGGCGGTGGGGGGCGCGGCATCATGGGGGTATGCGTGCTGCTCGGCTCATCAAGATGGTTCTGCTGCTGCAGGCGCGGGGCTCGATGACCGCCGGGGAGCTCGCGGCGGAGCTGGAGGTGTCGGAGCGCACCATCACCCGCGACGCGCAGGCCCTGTCCGAGGCGGGCGTACCGGTGTACGCCGACCGCGGCCGGACGGGCGGCTACCGGCTCATCGGCGGCTACCGCACCCGCCTCACGGGCCTGGCCCGCAGCGAGGCCGAGGCGCTGTTCCTGTCGGGCGTGCCGGGCGCCCTGCGCGAGATGGGCCTGGAGGACGCCGCCTCCGCGGCCCGCCTGAAGGTCTCGGCGGCCCTGCTGCCCTCCCTGCGCGACGCCTCGCAGAGCGCGGCCCAGCGGTTCCACCTGGACGCCCCGGGCTGGTTCCGGGAGACCACGGCCCCGCCGCTGCTGCCCGCCGTCGCCGACGCGGTCTGGGACGACCGGCGGGTCACCGCCCGCTACCGGCGCCAGGACGCCGAGGTGGAGCGGGAGTTGGAGCCCTACGGCCTCGTCCTGAAGGCCGGTGTCTGGTACCTCTGCGCCCGCGTGCCGGACAAGGGCTTCCGCGTGTACCGCATCGACCGCTTCACCGCCGTCCTCCCCCCGGACTCCGGCGACGACCGCTTCGTACGGGACGAGGAGTTCGACCTGCCCGCGTTCTGGGAGGAGCGCGCCGCGCAGTTCGCGCGGGCCATCCTGCGGGACAAGGCGGTGCTCCGGCTGTCCCCCGACGGCGCGCGGCGGCTCCCGTACGTCACCGACCGCGCCGCCGCCCGGGAGGCGCTGGACGCCGCCGAGCCCGACGGGCGGGGCCGGGTGACGATCACCCTGCCCGTCGAGTCCCCCGACGTGGCGTACGCCCAACTGCTCACCCTGGGGCCGGAGGTGGAGGTCCTGGAGCCGCCGGAGCTGCGCGAGCGGTTCGCGGCCACGGCGGCCCGCATGGCCGCGCTCTACGGCTGAGCCCCGGCCGCCCTCCCTACCGGTAGCCCGTCACGTCCGCCGTGTCGCTCTCCTGGTCCACCTCCATGAGGTAGCGCCAGGCGTCCGGCGCCGAACCGTCCACGTCCGTGAAGCCGTACTCCTTGGCGAGTCCGCCGCTGGACAGCGACTGCCCGTTGAACCGCGCCACGTCGGGGTCCGCCGCGAGCGCGGCCACGGCCCGGCCCACGTACGTGGGCGTCTCGGAGATCGCGAAGTGCGGGTCCTGGCGGGTGCCGTCGAGCCAGTTCTCCTCCGTGACCTTGAAGTGGGTGTCGAGCATGGCCTCCGAGCGCAGCCAGCCCGGGGTCAGGCAGACCGCCGTGCACCCGTACTCCGCGAGTTCCTCGGCGAGGGCGCGCGCCATCCGCAGTGGGGCCGCCTTGGCGAGGTCGTAGTAGTACGGCTTGCGGTAGCGCCTGTTGTACTCCTCGGTGCCGTCGGTGACCTCGACGACCAGGCCGCCGCGGGAGCGGACGAGCAGCGGCAGCGCGAAGCGGCTGGTGACGATGTGGGTCTCGACGCCGAGGCGGAGGATCCGCAGCCCCTTGTCGAGGTCGTGCTCCCACATCTTCTTGTCCCACTCGACGTGCACGTCGCCGCCCCAGACGTCGTTGACGAGGATGTCGAGGCGGTGCTGCTCGGCGTCGATCCGCTCGACGAGCGCCCGGACCCGGGCGGGGTCGAGGTGGTCGGTGGGGACGGCGACGCCGGTGCCGCCCGCCGCCGTCACGAGCTCGGCCGTCTCCTCGATGGTCTCGCTGCGGCGCCCGACCTCGCTGACGTGGTCGCGCGTGGTCCGCCCGGTGACGTACACGGTGGCGCCGGCGCGGCCCAGTTCCACCGCCATGGCGCGTCCGGCGCCGCGCGTGGCCCCGGCGACGAGGGCGACCTTCCCGGCCAGGGAACCGGCGTCCCGGCCGGTGTTCCCCTGTGCTTCCTGCGTACGGTTCTGCCTGCGGTCCTGCCTACGGTTCTGCATGCGGCGAGCCTTCCACCGAAAGCCGACACCTTCTGTCGGGCTTTCCACGGGCATGTGCACGCATAACGACACAGCCGCATTCCGGCGCACTCCGCGTGCGTCCGCGGGGGCCAGGGCCGATGCTTGTCCCGTGATGGACGAGACGGAGTTCTGGGAGATCGTGGACAGCACCCGGGAGGCCGCCGACGGCGACCCGGAGGACCACGCCGAGCTGCTGGTCGAGCGGTTGCTGCGGACCGACCCGGACGCCGTCCTGGACTTCGCGCGCCACTTCGAGTCCCGCTACAACCGCGCCTACCGGTGGGACCTGTGGGGCGCCGCCTGGGTCCTGCTCGACGGCGCGAGCGACGACGCCTTCGACTACTTCCGGTGCTGGCTCATCGGACAGGGGCGCGAGGTCTTCGAAGGCGCCCTGCACGACCCGGACTCGCTGGCCGACCTCCTCGACGACTTCGACGACGAGATCGACGGCGACGGCGAGGAACTGGGCTACGCCGCCGACGAGGCGTACGAGCAGCTCACCGGGACCGTCGCACCGGACCTGGGCATCTCCCCCGCCCCGCCGGAGCCGGAGGGCACCGCGATCGACTTCGAGGACGACGGGGCCCTGGCGCGGCGGTACCCGAAGCTGTGGGAGCGGTTCGCGACCCGCTGACGGGCCCCCGCCTGCCCTGGGCCCTCAGCGCTCCCACGCGAACACCAGCAGCGCCACGTCGTCCCGTACCCCGCCGGAGAAACGGACCAGGTCCTTCCAGATCGCGTCCGCCAGGGCCGCGGGGTCGTGCTGCCGCGCCTCGGTCAGCGCGGCGAGGCGCGCCGTGAGCGGGTAGAAGGCGCCCGAGGCGTCCCGCGCCTCGGTCACCCCGTCCGTCACGGTCAGGATCCAGTCCCCGGGCCGCAGCCCCACCGCGGTCTGCACGGGCGGCGCGACACCGGCGAGCCCGAGGCCGAGCGGAGCGCCCGGGGACACGGCGAGTTCGGTGACGGTGCCGCCGCGCAGCAGCAGCGGCGGCGGGTGCCCGCAGGAGACGACGCGCAGCTCGTCGGCGTCGGCGGCGAACTCCAGGAGCACGGCGGTGGCGAAGAGTTCGGCGGGCTCACCGTGCCCCGCACCACCGGCCCCTCCGGTGACGCCAGCGTCTCCCGCCCCACCTGCGCGCCTCACTCCCTCCGTGTCGCCCGCGTCCCCGGTGTCCCCCGCATCCCTCGCATCCCCCGCGTCCCCCACGTTCCCGGCGCTCTCTGCCATCCCTGCCGTCTCGCCCATCTCCGCCATCTCGGCGTCCTCCGCGTCGATGACCAGGCGCCGGTCCAGGCGGGCGGCGACGCCCACCAGGTCGCGCTGGTCCAGGGCCGCCTCCCGGAAGGCGCCGATCAGCGCGGCGACCGTACCGACGGCGGCGAGCCCGTGCCCCTGTACGTCGCCGACGAGGGCCCGCACCCCGCGGGGCCCCCGGCGGACGTCGAAGAGGTCGCCGCCGACCAGGGTGCCGCGCTGCGCCGCCCGGTACAGGCCCGCGCACCGCACCGGCCCCACGTGCTCGGGCAGCGGCGGCAGCACCGCGAACTGCGCGGCCTCGGCGACCGTGCGCACGGAGACGAGCTGCGCGTCACGGCGGCTACGCACGGCGGCGAACAGCACGCTGAGCACGGCCACGAAGGCGACGGTCGCGGTGTCGCTCTCGCCGGGGTGGCCGAGGTCGTAGTGCGGCAGCTCCAGGAGCAGGAGCACGATGGCGCCGAGGAGCGCGGTGGCGGCGGGCCCGTACACGAGGGCGGCGAGCGGCGGGACGGCGGCGAGCAGGAAGCTGAGGTCGAGGGTCCGGGGCGTGGCGACCTGGACGACGACGGTCACGGCCAGGAGCGCGGGCGCGGGCCAGCGCGTCCAGGGCGGCGTGGGCGCGCGGCGCGGCAGGGCGGAGTGGTGCTCGTCCCGCCGCCTGACCACGGCCCTGGGCATGCGTGCTCCTTCCCGGCGGCGACGGAGGTCGTCTTCACGCTCCTACGCGCGCGGCCCGGGCGCACGCCGAGCCGGTCAGGTCGGGTACCGCGCCAGGTCCGTCAGGTACCGCACCGGGTCCCGCCCGGCTCACCGCCGCGAGCCGGGACCGCCACCGCCGGTCACAGCGCGCGGCCCATCAGCACGTCGTCCACGTACGCGCCGTCCAGCAGGAACTCCCCGGGCAGCACGCCCTCGGTGACGAACCCCTCGGACTCGTACAGCGTCCGGGCGGGTGTGTTGTGGCCCAGCACCCGCAGGGTGAGGCGGCGCGCGCCCTGGCGGCGGGCCTCCGCCACCACGGCCCGTATGAGCCGGCGGCCCACGCCCTTGCCGCGGGCCTCCTCGGCGACGACGAAGCCGAGGATCTGGCGGACGTGCGCGTGCACGGCGAGCGGGGTGGGGAAGCCGAGCCGGACGTAGCCGACGAGCCGGCCGTCCAGCTCGGCGACCAAGTGGTCGCGCGGGCCGAAGCGGTCGGTGAAGAACGGCTCGTACGGGGGCGTGGGACGCGGCTGCACGGAGTGGAGCGTGGACCAGTTCTCCCGGTCCATGCGGGCCAGCGCGTCCCCGTCGTCCGCACGGGCCGTGCGTATGTACGTCTGCTGCATGAGCGTCACTGTACGGCGGGCGTACGACAGCGCAGGCGTCCTTTTCGCGGCAGACCCGCGCGCCCGCGCACGCCCGGCACCCGGCCTCGGCGCGGGCCCGGACGGCGCCCCCGGCGACACCTGGCGGCGGGCCCGGCGACAGCCTCGGCGGCGGTCTCGGCGGTGGCCCCGGCAGTGCGCCCGGTCGGCGGTTTCGCGGCAGGATGGGCTCATGGAGCCCACGCGTCCGGAACCCTCAGCCAGCCCTTCGCAGCAGCCCTCGCGCGTCGTCGTCACGGGGGCCTCCGGCCTCATCGGCACCGCGCTCACCCGCTCCCTGACCGCCGACGGGCACCAGGTGGTACGCCTCGTCCGGCGCGCCCCGCGCACACCGGACGAGGTGCGCTGGGACCCCAAGGGGGGCCGCCTCGACCCGGCGGGGCTCGCGGGCTGCACCGCCGTGGTCAACCTGGCGGGCGCCGGCATCGGCGACCGCCGCTGGAGCGCCGCGTACAAGCGCGAGCTCCGCGACAGCAGGGTGCTCGGCACCCGGACCCTGGTCACCGCCGTGGCGGCGCTCGACGAACCCCCGCGCGTGTTCGTGAACGGCAGCGCGATCGGCATCTACGGAGACACCGGTGAGCACCCGGTGGACGAGACCGCACCCCCCGGTGAGGGCTTCCTGCCGTCCCTGTGCGTGGAGTGGGAGGCGGCGGCGCTGCCCCTCCAGGAGGCGGGCGTCCGCACGGTGTTCGCCCGCACCGGCCTGGTCGTGGCGCGCGAGGGCGGCGCCTGGGGACGGATGTTCCCGCTGTTCAAGGCCGGCCTGGGCGGGCGGCTCGGGAACGGGCGGCAGTACTGGAGCTTCGTCTCGCTGTACGACGAGGTGGCCGCCCTGCGGCACCTGCTGGGCCGCGACGACCTGTCCGGGCCGTTCAACCTGACGGCACCCCGGCCGGTCACCAACCGCGAGGTGACGCGGGCGATGGGCCGGGCGCTGCGCCGGCCGACGCCGTTCCCGGCCCCCGCGCCGGTGCTGCGGGCCGTGCTAGGGGAGATGGCCGGGGACGTCCTGGGCAGCCAGCGGGTGCTCCCCGCGCGCCTCCTCGACTCCGGCTTCACCTTCGCGCACCCGACGGTCGACGACGCGGTACGGGCGGCGCTGCGGTAGCGCCGCGCGCGGCACCGCAGCCGTGGTGCGGGGGGCACCGGGGCAGCGGTGTGCGCGCCCCCGAGCGGCGGTGCCCGCGGCGCCGGAGTGGCCGCGGGAGGCCGGAGCGGGCACGGGTGCGGGTGTGCGACCGCCGTGCGACCGTGCCCGGTCCCCGCTCGCCTTGCGGCGGCTGTCCGGACTCCTACCCTCGTTCAGGACCCGGGGATTCCGGTGCCCTGTGCAGGGCATAAGGGCCCCAGCAGCCGCGCAACCTCCGGGAGGAGCACGTGCCAGAGCCTGCGCACCATGCGGACGTCGTGATCGTGGGGGCCGGGGTCTCGGGACTGTCGGCCGCACAGGAGCTGACCAGAGCCGGGGTGACGACCGTCGTCCTGGAGGCCGCCCCGCACGTCGGCGGGCGGATGTCGACCGAGAAGGTGGACGGGTTCCGGCTCGACCGGATCGGACAACTGCTCAGCACGTCGTACCCGGAGCTGCGGCACGTATCGGGGCTCGACGCGTTCGTGCTGCGCCCGTTCGCGCCCGGGCTGCTCGTGCACAGCGACGGGCGCCACCACCGCGCGGCGGAGTCCCTGGGCCGCCCCGCCACGGGGAGCACGAAGGGCGCACTCGGTGCGGCGCGCGCCCTCGCGAGCGCCCCCCGCCTGGCGCGCCCGGGCCGTACGGCGCCCAGGACGCCCCCCGGGACCCCGCCCGGCCACGCGCCCCGGAGC
>NZ_JASCXL010000204.1:0-6765 GCF_030010595.1 Streptomyces sp. CC224B
AAAACCGTCCGCCCGGGCCCCTGGGGTCGCTGTCGCCCGCACCACCGGGTCCCCCCCCCCAAACGCCCCCCTGGGGGCGCCCGTGAATTACTCCGGGGGCCACCGAAACCCGGCCGGCCCACCCCCCGAACCCGCCGGAATCCCGCCCCCGCCACCCGGCCACCGCCCGCAGCGACCACTCCTCCACAGTTGTGGACAACCAACTACCGGCTGCACGTCGCCCCGGCCTTCCCCGCCGACCTGCCTGCCCTTTCCGCCTCATCCGGAGAACTGCCCATGACGCGCCACACGCACGACGCGCACGATGCCGAAGTCATCCCGGACGAACGGTCCGTGCCGACGAAGTCCCCTACGCTGAAGGAGCGTTTGCGGAAGGCGTTCGGTCGGGCGGCTCCTGGCGGAGCCAGTAGTACCCCGAGTCCGACTCAAGGCCGGTCTTCGGGGATCTCCGCCCCGGGGGTGGCGGAGACGGCCCAGCGCCAGGGGGCGCCGGACTGGGAGGTCGGGGCCGAGGGCGGCCCCGACCCGGACGAGCTGCACGCAGTCCAGCAGCAGATCCTCCGCCCCGCACCCGCCGCCGAACCGATAGCCAGTGAGCGAGCGGTGCAGAGCGTCCAGCCGGCGATCCGCCGTTTCACCGGCACCAAGCGGACCGTCCGCGTCGGTCCGCTGCGCTTCACCGGAGACGAGCACGCCGACCTCCAGGAGGCCGCCGCCGAACACGGCTACAAGGGGGAATCCGGTTTCGCCGCCGACATCGTCCTCGCCTTCGTATCCGGACGGTTCACGGCGAACCTGCCGCTGTCCGAGGACCACCGCCGCACCCACATGTTCCGCGCCCAGGTGCTGCGCGAGCTCAACCGCATCGGCGTCAACGTCAACCAGATCGCCCGCGCCCTCAACAGCGACCTCACCCCACCCGACATCCGCCACCGTCTCGACGAGCTCCACCGCCTGCTGGAGCTGATCGCCGAGGCCCTGCGCGAACCCGCCGAATCCAGGAAGGACCAGGCCGCGTGATCGCCGCCATCAAACCGGCCGGATCCAACACCCGTGGCCTGCTCGCCTACCTCTACGGCCCCGGCCGCCACGACGAGCACACCGACCCGCACATCGTCGCCGGCTTCGCCATGCTCGGCATGCCCGACCCCGGCCGCGACCCCGACGCCGCCCTCACCCAGCTCGCCCGCTACCTCGACGCGCCCGTCCATCTTCGGAACAGCGAGTTCGGCAAGAAGGTCACCGACCACGTCTGGCACTGCCCCGTCCGCACCGCTCCCGAGGACCGCCACCTCTCCGACACCGAGTGGGCCAACATCGCCCAGCGGATCGTCGAAGCCGCCGGCATCGCCCCGGCCGGGGACGACCTCGGCTGCCGGTGGATCGCCGTACGCCACGCGGACGACCACATCCACATCCTCGCCACCACCGTCCGCGAGGACGGCCGCCGCCCCAGGCTCCACGACAGCGGCATTCGCGTCGGCGATGCCTGCCGCCGGATCGAGAAGGACTACGGCCTGCGGCAGCTGAAGAAGGGCGACCGCACCGCCGGGCACCGGCCCACGCAGGCCGAGATGCACAAGGCCGAACGCCTCGGCTGGGAGCAGACCAGCCGCGACTGGCTCCAGGACCGCATCCGCGCCGCCATCCCCCACGCCAGCAGCGCCGAGGAACTGCTCGCCTACCTCGAAGCCATGGGCATCGCGGTCAAACCCCGCCGCGGACCCTCCGGCGACCTCCTCGGCTACGCCGTCGGCCGCCCCGGCGACCTCAACAAGGACGGCGAACAGATCTTCCACCCCGGCGGCAAGATCGCCCCCGACCTCACCCTGCCCAAGCTCAAGGCCCGCCTGGAGGCCACCACGCCGGAGGAGCACCCCACCGCCCGCCGCGATCGCCCCAGCACCCCCTGGCACCAGGCCATCGACGCCCTCGACACTCTCCACGCCGGCATGGCCGACGACACCCACGCCCAGGCCCACATCACCGCGCTCGGCGACCTCATCGAAGCCTCCGCTCAGAGGGCCCCCGACCACCTCCAGGCCGAACTGCGAGCCGCCTCAAGGGCATTCGTCCGCGCACAGCGCTCCCAGATCCGCGCCGAGAACCAGGCCGCCACCATCCTGCGCCGAGCGGCCCGCGACCTCGCCCACACCGCCACCGGCCCCGACGGCAGCGCCCTGGCGACCCTGCTCGCTGCCCTCCTCTGGGCCACGATCGCCGCCGCCCGCTGGCACGAAGCGAAGAACCACGCCCACCAGACCGAAACCGCCCGCCAGACCCTTCACCACCTCCAGGCCGCCGCCGACCGAGCCCTCACGCCCGTCGTCGACAGCCTCACCACCCGCCAGCCGAACGATCAGGCCCGCCGGACCCTCGCCCACGACGTACGGGCCGCCGTCCCCGACCACGCCGACCGCATCCTCACCGACCCCGCCTGGCCGGCCCTCGCCACCGTCCTCTCCGACGCCGAAGCCGACGGCCACAAACCCCACCAACTCCTCAAGGAAGCAGCCGCCCAGCGCGAACTCACCACCGCCCGCCAACCTGCCCGTGTCCTGATCACCCGCATCCAGCACACCAGCCGCAACCCCGCCCCCAACCCCCGCGCCGAAGCCGCCCGCCGACGGACGACGCTGTTGAACGGTTCGGGAAGCACCCCCAGCCCCCGTGGGGTGATCTCAGTGGCTCCCGCGGTTAGCCGAGCGACCCGTCCAGCGCGTTAGCTCACCGAGCTGATGGTGAGCAGTGGTCTCTCTCCAGACCACTCGGCTGTCAGTGGTCGTCGATATCGTCGCTTTCGTGTATGTGCTGGTAGGCGACTGGAGGCGTGGAGTGATTCGTGAGGGGGAGCCAGCGTGAACACCGTTAGAGCTCGGGTCTGGCGGTTCGAACCACGGTCAAGCGGGCAAGGAGCTGCGTGGATCATCGGTCGCGGGCAACTGCCGGTTGGACTGGCTCGGCTGGTCCACATCAATGCACTGGCCTGCGACCTGCAAGGCGTCGTCGACCTTCGGACCAAGGAGCTGGAAGCCCGCCTTCTGCTCAGTTACGTCGACGCCCCAGGAGGGAGTCCCCTCCAACTCGATCACCCGTCCCTCATGGCGAGTTCGCGGCACATACGCAGCTTCGTCAGCGAGTGTGCGGGGCTCGGGCTGCTGACCGCAGCGAGTGAAGCCCTGTTCTCGTGGACGGACGGAACCCACGAACTGCACAGCTTTGATGCTCTGCCGCGACCTCTGTCGAAGTCGTATCAGGGTAGTGGCGTGCGCCCTGATCTGCTGTTCCATGTACCGGAGGGGCCAATCGCGGGGGAGGCCCGTGGGCGGTATCGCAAACAGAAGGAGCTGTTGCCCAAGCGCCTTCTCTCAGAACAGCGACGGCGACTCGCTCAGCTCACGGCCTGGTCTGCTGCTCACAGCGACCACTCCTATTTCATGAGCTGGGTCTACGTAGGTCCGGCAGGGGTGGCTGTGGACATCTTTATCCCCGAGGGCAGTGGATCGGGCGACACGCTGATAACCGACTGGGCAGACACGGAGGACGGGGACGGCCAGGAGCAGCCCTTCCACTGGGGCGAACCGGAGGCGGACGCAGAGTCTGGCCCCAACGTTCTCCCGTCGAGTCAGCCGTCCCCGGCGGTGGGAGAGGCGCCCAGCGGCGCCGCAGGCGAGGAGATCACGGAGTTCGAACCGCTTGGGCTCATGGTGGCGGAACCCACGCGGCCTCCTCAGGAAATTGCGGAGGACGTGGTGAGCAGGCTCTACGCATCCGCTCCTGAATCAGACCAAGAGGCTACCCTCGCGGGAATCTCCGTGCGTGGTCGTTGGGTACCGGCTGATGCCTTGGGGCCTGCGAAGCACGAAGTCATGGTTGGAGTACTTGCTGAGAGGCCGCCCCGACAGGTGGCGATTCGGGAAAGGATGTCACGGTCGGAAGGGCGGTTTGACGTGTGTCTCGACGGACGGCTCCTCACTGTCGTTCGACCTGCTGCAGCACCTAAGCCGGGGTGGCGTCAGTTGGAGCGAGTACTGTTCGACCCCCGCTAGCGAGGTAGGTACTGGCGGAGCGACGGTCCGCTAGGAAGCGGGCAGAACGTCGTGGCCTTTGTTCGGTGGAGCCCCGGTTGGGTCCTGCCGCGACGTGTCGGCAGGGCCACGACTGTGGCTCGGAGTCGCTCTCAGGAGAGCAGGGTCGCGTCGAGGTAGTCCTGCACCGGCTCAAACAGTCCGTATGGCACGTACTCCGGGACCTCGCCATGGGCAACCCAGGCCAGTTCGGCCAGCTCCTCGGTGTCCGCGACGTGGGCCGTTCCACCCAATACCTCGCATGCGGTGTACGACATCAGCCGGCCCGTCTTCGGGTGGACGCGCTCGCCGAGCAGCTTCACGGCCGCCACGGTCAGCCCGGTCTCCTCCTGGGTCTCCCGCACGGCGGCGTCCTCGCGGGCCTCGCCCGGCTCGACCTCTCCGGCCGGGAACTGCCAGGAGAGCTGTCCCTCGCTGACCCGGCGGCGCACCATCAGCACGCGTCCCTCGTTCACGACGATGGCGGCGGCGATGCCCGGGCGCTCGTCCGTGTTCTTGTTCGTCACGTCTGCTCCTCCAGGACGGCCAGGATGGGTGGGAAGATCGTATCGACGGGGATGAAGCGGGGCACCGAGTTTCTGGGGACCCACATGACGTCGATGTTCTCGGCCGCGTCGCTGTTTGTGGCCTCGCCGGCCAGGTACTCGCAGAGGAAGTACTCGCACAGCACGCCGGTTACGGGGTGAAGGCGGTTCCCGAGGTGCTGCCGGACCGCGCAGTGGACACCCGTCTCGTCCAAGGTCTCCCGCACGGTGGTGGTTTCCGCCTTGCCTCCCGGCTTGATGACGCCGGCCGGGAACTGCCACGTGATTCCAGCGGCGTCGTCGTCCCGTCGGCACACCAGGAGGACATCGCTGTCGCGGACGACCACTGCGATGGTCACCCGCAGTGCCTGCGCGCCGGGCGGCGTCGAGTCCGCCGGGGCCCGTTCCTTCGCCAGCAGGAGTGCGAAGCGCTGTCGCGCAGCCGGAGGAGCCTGCTCATGGGCCGTGTCGAGGAGCTGCTGCATCTCCCTGCGAGGGACGACGGACGCGTCGGAGTGCCAGGCGGCCACCGTTCTCACGGCGATACCCAGGTGGGCGGCGAACTGTTCGTTGCCGAGCCGTAGGGCGGACTGCAGCAGGCAGGCGTACCGGCCGCTCCAGCGCTCGATCACGTCCACAAAACTGCCCCCTCGTCGCCGCCCCGGTGCAGGAATCCGCACGCCGAAAGTGCACTCCCACTGCACTGGCACTTCATGGTCACGCGGGAAGAGCCCCGGAAGAATCGGAGTCACCAGGGGCCAAGGGATCACCCGCCAAAGGCTCAGTCCCTGGGAGGCGTATGAGAGGCGCGAGAGCGCCAGACGACCACAGGGAGATTCTAGGTGTGCACTCCCAGCGGATAGCGGAGACAGAGAAGTTGGCCGAATCGGAACTCTCGATGGGCTGATCGGCCGCACCTTGGCCGGCATTCTCCCGTCCGGGGCATTGCCCGCACGTCCGAACCGCCCTGCCAGCGCCGGTAACCTCAGCAGATGACGGCTGAATTTCCGTCATGTTCGGTTGCTAGCAAGGCGAAAGGGAGTCAATGGCCGAGGTTCAGGCTCACACTGTCGAGCGCACGCTCGTCCTGCTCAAGCCCGATGCGCTGGCGCGTGGCCTGGCAGGAAGGATCATCACTCGATTCGAAGACGCCGCGCTGAAGATCGTCGGCACGAAGATGAAGTGGATGGACGAGGAGTTCACCCGCAAGCACTACTTCGACCTGGAGGAACGGCTGGGCTCGGAGGTCTACAACCTCACGGCGTCCGCGACCAGGACGACGACCCCACGTACACCCCGCACCTGTCTACGACCACGAGAAGCTCGTCCAGCTCTTCACCGACGCTGGCTTCACCACCGTCGAACCCTGGACCTTCGACCCCACCATGGCCAACCCGAAGCGCCGCTGGGGCAGCGTCTACGTCGTCGCCGCGAAGTAACCCTTCAAGCAGCCCGCGAGGCCGAGACGCCCCGTCCCTAGCCGTCCCGGCCTTGCGGGCCTCCACCCACGCCAAAGCGCCGCACCCGCCCGGCCACGCCGCCGAGGGAGCCACCCGCATGAACCAGGTAACGCCCCCGTCCATCAGCGAACTGACCCTCGCCGCCCCCCCCAACGCCGTCGCTTGGGCCCGCCGCTACACCGTCGACATCCTCCAGCGCTGGCGCTTCCCCGACGAGGGGATCGAAGTCGCCCGACTCCTCGTCTCGGAGCTGGCTACCAACGCGATCGAGCACTTGCGGCCCACGGAGACGTCTGAAATGGCCGCCCCCAGACCCACGGGTGTTGGCACGATCGTTCTCAGGCTCTGGCCCACCGACGATGGCATCATTCTCGCGGTCAGCGACCTCGACCCGCGACCGCCGGTACTCCGCGCCCATGACGCCAGCGCCACCGGGGGTCGCGGACTTGTCCTCATCCAGGCCATGTCCAGCCGCTGGGGCTACTTCCCCACGCAGCCGC
Source organism: Streptomyces sp. CC224B (assembly GCF_030010595.1). Taxonomy (NCBI): domain Bacteria; kingdom Bacillati; phylum Actinomycetota; class Actinomycetes; order Kitasatosporales; family Streptomycetaceae; genus Streptomyces; species Streptomyces sp. CC224B. The sequence continues at coordinate 6,573 of NZ_JASCXL010000204.1, forward strand.
ACTCTGGGAAGATCGTCTGGGCAGAGGTTCCCGCTCGTCCCGACAGCGCCTGCGGCGAGCCAGCCATCGGTGGCCGGCAAGCCGCCCCGATGCTCATCGGACGAGTCTTAACCGGCCTAGGGCGTTTCCTTCGGATCACCGCGCGGACCAGATGAAGATGGCGGCGAGGTGGAGTCCGGCCAGGTAGATGGTC
>NZ_JASCXL010000205.1:0-6600 GCF_030010595.1 Streptomyces sp. CC224B
GAGAACAACTTGCCCATCAAGTGCGGAACCAGCAGATCCCTCACCTCTGAAGCAGACGGCATGCACTCGCCTCCCTCCATCAGTCCGCAGCCGCCGAGCTTCCCTCCCTCGGCTTGTACGCGGTGATAACGCCCTGCGGATTGATGCGATGATCACCACTGTAGATGCCCGGATTGGTTATCACCCTGCACGAGACCCTCAGCGGACACCCGGCTGCGGCCGCTCGAACTTCCGCTCCCCGGTAGTGTTCGCCGTGATGGTACCGCTCCAGATCGTCCGGCCGATCTTCTTGTCGGACGGCTTGCTCCAACGGCCCCTCGCGACCAGGTGCTTGTAGCCCCACTTCCTGTCGCACCAGCGCAGCGGCACCATCAGCGGCCCCCGGTAGCACTTCTGGCCGCGTCGATGCCCGGCAGCGGCCGGGTCATGTGCTGGTCGGGCGGAAAGTTCCAGCGCTCGCTGTTGGCTCTGATGAGCGTGGCGGGTGTCGCCAAGTGCGGTGCAGGCGTGGGACAGGTGGACGTGGTGCTTTTGTTCCCCGTGGGTCAGCCAGGTGTCGGCCTGTGCCGCGGCGCCGAGTCCTCCCATGAGCTGGTCGGCGGCTGTGAGTGCTTGGCGGGCCTGTTCGGGCTGGTGCGAGAGGGCGTACGCATGGGCGGCGGGGGCTGGGGTGGCTGCGGCGCTCGGTCGGATCCCGGCGGCTTGCCGGGCGCGTTCGGCAAGGCGTGCGGCGGCCTGTGGGGCACCGTAGTCGACAGGAGGGGATCACCGCCAGCACCGCGGTGTGGAGGGCCTCGAGGCGGGTGAGGCGCGCGTGCGGCACCCCGCGCACGAGTGGGATGCCCTGCCCGCCGGTGAGGACGTGGTGCTTGCTGCCCGGCCGTGCGCGCTCGACCGGGCCGGGACCGCTTTTGGGCCCCGTCGGGCCGCCCGGACAGGAGAGGAGTCGATCACCGCCCGCGACCAGTGGAGCTGCCTCGTCGTCCGCAGCTTCTTCAGCAGCACCACGTGCAGCTGGTCCCACACGCCGGCCTCGTTCCAGGCGGCCAGGCCTCGCCAGCACGTCATACCCGAACCAAAACCCAGCCCCTGCGGCGGATACTCCCACGGGATGCCGGTGTGCAGCAGGAACAGGATCCCGCACAGCACCTGCCGGTCCGGCACTCGCGCCCGGCCCGCCACCAGCTCGGGCCCCGGCTCGGACAGTAACGGCTCGACAAGCGAGCACAGTCCGTCCGACACGATCCACGGCCGCGACTGACGTTTCCCCACGACCCGGCCAACGAGCAGACAAGCCGACGGCCACCTGATCAGAAACTTCTGTCAGGACCTCTCAGGGCCTGTCTGAGGTGAGGAGTACGCCTCGTCTCCGGCGGCCGCGTCGGGCCGGGCCGGCTGCGCGGACGGCCGATCGGGCCGCGGGTCTTGATCGTGGCCAGGACCGGAACGAACCGGGGGTTGTCGGCGGCCTGCCTTTCAGTCAGGACGAAGGAGAGCGGGCGGCAGCGCGCATCCGAAGCGAGACGGACCTTGCTGGTCAGCCCGCCCCGCGAGCGGCCGAGCAGAGCCGCCTTCAGACGGGCCCGGCGCCGTCGCCGGATGCGGCGTCTTGATGGGCGCGGGCGACTGTGGAGTCCACGCTGCCCAAGGACACGTCCGTCTGTCCGCGACGGGCCGCCTCGGCGACCATCCCGTCCATCAGAGCCTGCAAGACGCCCGCGTCGCGCCACCGGACGAAGTAGTCGTGGACGGTCTGCCAAACCCGAACTCCAGCGGCATATCCCGCCAGTGGGCACCCGAGCGGAGCTTCCGGACCATGCCCTCGGACTGCTCCCGCAGATGCTCCGGATATGGGCCAGACCTGAGGAGAACCTAACTTCAGAGGCGTACCGGAGCGCTCGGGTGCACCTCGCGCTCGATGCGCGGCATGATCTCGGGCACATAGATCTTCTGGATGGCTTCGCCGGCACCGTGGGTCTCCCAGTGGTCCCGCGTCGCCCAGCGCTCGACCAGGACGAACCGGGCCGGATCCTCGTGCGAGTGGTACGCCTCCCAACTGACACAGCCGTCCTCGGCAAGGCACAGCGGACGCATGCGGGCCAGCGCGTCGGCGACCGGAGTGATGTCTTCGGCCTTGGGGACGTGCGCGATGACGATGAGGTCGAACACCACTACTCCTTGATACGTACATGTGTGCCAGCTGGCGACAGACAGGCTACAGCCGTGCGTCGGCAAGGCGGGCGGGTGGAGTTCGCCCCGGTCACGGGGGGACAATGGCTCCGTGTCCGTCATCACCTGTGTGCACTGCGGCGAGTCGCTGACCGGTGACCTGCGGGAGGTTCCGCTGCCTTTGGCCTCCGCGGAGTTTACCGGCGAGCGCATGGGGGTGCCCCTGCTGTCGCAGGGGACCTACGCGGTCAGCCCCGTGACGCGGGCCGTCATCCTCCACCCCGACGACGCCCCGGGCACGGTCCCGCACGCCGCGCTCGGACGGCGCGGCGGCTGTTGCGGGCCCGACGGGCTCGGCGGGCCCAACCTCCTGTGCCGCGGCTGCGGAGCCGAGGTCGCGACCGAGCAGACCGACTGCTGGATGGAGCACCTGATCAGCGTCGATCCGGGCTGCGCGGGCATCGGCCCCGCCCGGCCCTGACCGCCGGCGGCGGCGCCGTCAGCTCCCCGCGCCCTCGGGGAAGCCGGCGGCGGGTTCGGTGGCGTAGCGGCGCATCGTCCGCAGGTGTCCTTGCGGGGTCAGGGTGCGGCCGTCGGCGATCGTGTCGCGGAGGTCACGGAAGTACCGCACGTACAGGTCCGGCGTGAACAGGCTGAGCATGACGGCCGGTTGGCCGGTCGTGTTGGCGAAGGTGTGCGGGGCTCCCGGCGGGACGAGCACGAACGTGCCCGTCGTCGCATCGCAGGTGTCCTCGCCGACCGTGAACCGCACCGTGCCGGAGAGGACGTAGAAGCCCTCGTCGTGCTGGGAGTGTCGGTGCTGCGGCGGTCCCGGTGTGTACGGGGCGAGGACGGACTCGGTGACGGCGAGGCGGTGTTCGGTGTTGGCGCCGTCCTCCAGGACGCGCATGCGCGTGGTGCCCAGAACGATGCTCTCGCCCTCGCCCGGACGGACCACCGACACGGCGGGGCGCGACCCCGGCGCACCGGCCTGCGGCCCGTCGGGGTGCGGTTCATCGGCGTGCGGTTCGTGGGTACGCGGTTCGTGGGTACGCGGTTCGTGGGTACGCGACCTGTCGGGGTGCGGTCCATCGGTACGCGGCCCATCGGCAGCCGGCCCCTCGGCCCGCACCCCACCGGCACGCAGCCCATCGGCTCGCGGCTCCCTGGCCCGCGCCCCGCCGGGCTGCGGCCCCCCGGGCCCGGGCCCCCTGGGCTGCGGTTCGCTCGTCTGCGGTGTGTCAGTCATGCCCCCATTGCACGACCCCGGTGCCGCGGCCGTCCAAGACCCGTTCCGGCACGCCGATACCGTCCGGGTATCGTCGCGCCATGGAGCTACGCGCGCTGCGCTACTTCGTGGCGGTCGCCGAGGAACTCCACTTCGGCCGAGCCGCGGCCCGGTTGCACATGAGCCAGCCGCCGTTGAGCCGGGCGATCAGGCGACTGGAGGCCGACCTCGGCACCGGGCTGTTCGTTCGGTCGTCCGCCGGTGTGGCGCTGACCCCGGCCGGGGCGGTACTGCTCACCGAGGCGCGGGCCCTGCTCGGGCAGGCCGACCGCGTGCGCGCACGCGTGGCCGCGGCGGGCGGCGCCCGGCTCCTGACCGTCGGCGTGCTGGGCGACAGCACCGAGCCGGTCGTCACCAGGCTGGCCGGCGCCCACCGCCGGCAGCACCCGGGCGTCGAGGTCCGCGTCCGCGAGACCGACCTGAGCGACCCCACCTGCGGGCTGCACGCGGGCCTGGTCGATGTCGCCCTGACCCGCAGGCCGTTCGACGAGACCGGCCTGACCGTCCGCGAGCTGCGGGCCGACCCGGTGGGCGCGCTGCTGCGCGCCGACGACCCGCCGGCCCGCCACGGCGCCCTGGCCCTGGCCGACCTGGCCGGCCGCCGCTGGTTCGTCTTCCCGGAAGGCACCGACCGGCTCTGGCAGTCGTACTGGAACGGCGGGGAGGCGCGCGAGGGCCCGGTGGTGCGGTCCGTGCAGGAGTGCCGGCAAGCCGTCCTCTGGAACGGCACGGTCGGCGTGACGCTCCTGGGCCACGAACCACCCCCCGGCCTCGCCGTGGTGCCGCTGACCGACATGCCGCCGAGCCGCGCGGTGGTGGCGTGGAACACGGGTGACACGAACCCGCTGGTCCGCTCCTTCGTCCGGCTCGCGGCGGCCGCGTACCGGAACTGAAGGCGCCACGGCGGCGGCGCAGTTCGCTGCCGCCACCGGGTCGTCCCGCCGACGGCTCCTGTGCCTACACTGCCCCCGATGCATGATCATTCTTGACCGCTTGGGGGATACGCATGTCCATACGCGCACCACACCGGAGACGGAACGTCCTCAAGGGCGCCGCAGTGGCGCTCAGCGCGGCCGTGGCGCTGACCTGTGCCACCGGCACCGGCACCGCCGCCGAGGCGTCCGGCGGGCACGGCGCCACCCAGCGCGCCCTCGACGCCCTGGAGCGGGCCGGGATGCCGGGGGTGGCCGCCGAGGTGAAGGACGCGCGGGGGAAGTGGTTCGGCTCCGCGGGCTACGCCGACACCGCGACCAAGCGCAAGCGCACCCCGGCGGACCACGTGCGCGCGGGCAGCAACACCAAGTCCTTCGTCGCCGTGGTCCTGCTGCAGCTGGAGGCCGAGGGCAGGCTCCGCCTGGACGACCCGGTGGAACGCTGGCTGCCCGGCGTCCTGCGCGGCAACGGCTACGACGGCACCAAGGTGACGGTCCGTCAACTCCTCAACCACACCAGCGGCGTGCACGACATGGTGTCCACGCCGGAGTGGCGGGAGTACATGAACGGCCCGGGCTTCCTGGCGCACCGCTACGAGACCCGCACCCCGCGGCAGATCGTCGACATGGCGCTGAAGTACGCGCCCGACTTCGAGCCCGGAACCGGCTGGAACTACTCCAACACCAACTACGTGCTGGCCGGCATGATCATCGAGAAGGTCACGGGCCGCACCTACGCGCACGAGGCCGAACAGCGCATCATCAAGCGGCTGAAGCTGCGCGAGACCACGTTCCCCGGCACCGACCCGACGATGCCCGCGCCCCACCCGATCGGCTACTCCAAGCTGTACGCGGCGAACCCCGGGCCCGAGGTGTACGACGCCACGGAGTACAACCCGGCGTGGTCGGGCGCGACCGGCGAGGTCATCAGCACCACGGGCGACCTCAACCGCTACTACAGCGCCCTGATCAAGGGGGAGCTGCTGCCGCCCGCCCAGCAGCGGGAGTTGCTGGACACGGTGGAGACCGGCACGTTCTACGAGTACGGTGCCGGTCTCATCGTCCGCACCCTGTCGTGCGGGGTGAAGGTCTACGGGCACGACGGCATCGTCTGGGGCTCCCTGACCAGCTCGGCGACCACCGCCGACGGCAAGCACACGCTGACCTTCCACATCAACGGCGACTGGCTGGAGGACGGCAAGCCGTACGAGGACGTCTTCGAGGCGGAGTTCTGCCGCAAGGGCTAGCCGACTGGCCGGCCGCGCACCGCGTACTGCGTACTGCGTACTGCGTACCGCACACGCCTACGCGCGGGACGCGGCCGGGCCGGCCGCCGAGCGGAGGTTCTCGTCAGCGGACGACGTCGAAGACGTTCTTCTGCAGGCCGTTGGCGTAGGCCTCGTGCTCGACCAGCCGCAGCTTCTGCGTGTCCTTGTCCGTGGCGCTGAAGAGCCGCTTGCCCGCGCCGAGCAGGAGCGGGAAGACGAGCAGGTGGTAGCGGTCGATGAGGCCCGCGTCGGAGAGGGACCGGTTCAGCGACGCGCTGCCGTGGACGATGATCGGGCCGCCCTCGGTCTCCTTCAGCGCGGCGACCTCGCCGAGCGAGCGCAGGATCGTCGTCTCGCCCCAGTTCTCCACCAGGTCGCCCTCGGCGAGGGTGGTGGAGACGACGTACTTCGGCATCGTCCTGTAGCGGGCGAATTCCTCCATGCCGGGCCACACGGCGCTGAACGCCTCGTAGCTGGCCCGGCCCAGGAGCATGGCGGCGGCTTCCTCCTGCTCCCGGCCCTTGATCTCGTACGCCTCGGGGAGGAACTCGACGTCCTTGAACGTCCACCCGGAGTTGCGGTAACCGGGTTCGCCGCCCGGGGCCTCCATGACGCCGTCGAGCGAGACGAAGGCGGTGCTGATGAGGGTGCGCATCCTGGTTCCTCGGTTCCTGTGAGCGGTTCGCGACGTGTGCGGCTCGCGACGTGTGCGGTCTCACGTCGCGTGCGGGGCGGGGGCGGGTGCCGCTGACCGTACACGCGGGCGCGGTGCCCCCACCATCCCTTACGACTGCCGCTCACGGAGGAACTCATCGGCCGCGGCGCCGTGCCGTCCCGCCCGCGCCGACGGCCGTACGACGCCGCGTCCTAGGGCCTGTCTGATAATTGATCTCGTGGTGGGTCGTGGGGAGCTGACGGATGCGGCGTGGGAGCGGATAGTGCC
>NZ_JASCXL010000206.1:0-6516 GCF_030010595.1 Streptomyces sp. CC224B
CGGTCGGAGCGGTCGGCGGCCCGGTGGCGGCTCCCGGCACGCGTGGCGGTACGACTCCCGGCACGCGCGGCGGCACGACTCCCGGTGCACGAGGCGGCCCGGCCCCCGGCGCGCGCGGTGACGCGGCCGGGCGGCGCGCGCGGTGGCGCGGCGGGCGCGGGACGCACGAGCGGACCGCCGAGCCCAGGGACCCCGGACCCGGAGACCAGGGCGACCACGGCGAACTCGACGGGCGCGGCTGGCAGCTCCTGCCCACAGCCGTCGTCGCGGCCGCCGCCATCGTGCTCGGCACCGGCTTCTTCCACGCCTTCACCGGCGGCCACCCGCTGTTCCCGTCCGGGGCCGTCGGCTGGTCGCTCGCCGTCCTGACCGGCCTCATCGTCGGCCACCTCGTCGCGCTCGGCCGCGACCGCTGGTGGGGCGGCACCGGCTCCGGCGGCGCGCTCACCGTCGCGGTCCTGCTCCTGTACGGCTGGATGCCCGCGGGCATGGTCAGCCTCACCGTCGTCGTCCTCGTCGGCGTCGCCCGCCGGCACCGCTGGCGCCTGGGCGTGCTGCACGGCGCCGTCGACATCCTCGGCATCGGCGCGGGCGCGCTCACGATGGCCGCGTTCGGCACCGCGCCCGCCGCCGACTCGCCCTGGAACCCCGAGAGTTGGGACCTGTACACGGCACCCGAGGTCACCCTCGTCGCCGTCGCCTACCTGCTCGTCACCCGCGTCCTGCTCTGGTACGTGCACGCCCCGCGCACCGGCGCGCTGCCCACCGTCACCCGCACCGCCCTCGTCCGCCAGGGCCTGCTCGGCGTGGCCCTGCTCGGTATCGCCCCGCTGATCTGCGTCGTCGCGATGTCGCTCCCGCTGCTCCTGCCGCTGTTCACGATCCCGCTCGTCGCCCTCGACTCGACGCTGTGGATCGCCCGCGCCCGGGCCGAGGAGCAGCTCCGCGACCCGCTCACCGGGCTGCCCAACCGGCAGTGGCTCCTGGAGCGGACCTGGACGGCCCTGGACGACGCCGAGCGCGTCGGCGCCCGCTCCGCCCTCATGCTCATCGACATGGACCGCTTCCGCTCGGTCAACGACACCCTCGGCCATCTCGCCGGCGACCGGCTCCTGCTCCAGATCGCCGACCGGCTGCGGCTCGCGCTGCCGCGCGGCGCGGAGGCAGCCCGGCTCGGCGGCGACGAGTTCGCGGTGCTGCTGCCCGTCGCCGACTCCACGACGTCCGCCACCCGCGTCGCCCGCCAGCTCGTCGCCGCGCTCGGCTCGCCCCTCGACCTGGACGGGCTGACCCTCGTCCTGGAGGCCAGCGCCGGGCTCGCCGTCTTCCCCGACCACGCGCTGGACGCCGAGGGCCTGCTGCGCCGCGCCGACGTGGCGATGTACCAGGCCAAGCGGGACCGCACGGGCGTGGAGGTGTACGAGTCCAAGCGCGACTCCAACACCCCCGACCGGCTGGGCCTCCTCGGCGACCTGCGGCGCGCCCTGGACGCGGGCGACGTGGAGCTGCACTACCAGCCGAAGGTGCGCTTCGACGGCGAGGTGGCGGGCCTGGAGGCGCTGGTGCGGTGGGTGCACCCGGAGCGCGGCAAGGTGCCGCCGGACGAGTTCATCGCCATCGCCGAGTCGTCCGGCCTCATGCCGCACCTCACCGAGTACGTCCTGGAGTCGGCCCTCGCCCAGGTCGCGCGGTGGCGCGCGCAGGGCCTGTACGTGCCCGTCGCGGTGAACGTCTCGCCGCGCGACGTCCACACCCCCGGCTTCGCGGGTGCCGTCGCCGCGCGCCTCGCCCGCCACGGGGTGCCCGCGGGCGCGCTGCAACTGGAGATAACGGAACACGTGCTCCTGGAGGACCCGCAGCGGGCCGCGGACACGCTGGCCGGGCTGACCGGGCACGGCGTGAAGATGTCGCTCGACGACTTCGGCACGGGCTACTCCTCGCTGGTGCACCTGCGCCGCCTGCCGGTGAGCGAGCTGAAGATCGACCGGTCCTTCGTGGCGCGGCTCGCCGTCGACAATGAGGACGCGGAGATCGTCCGCTGCACCGTGGACCTCGCGCATTCGCTGGGGCTGCTCGTCGTCGCGGAGGGGGTCGAGGACGACGAGACGTGGGAGCGGCTGCGGGACCTGGGGTGTGACGCGGTGCAGGGGTGGCTGGTCGCCGCCGCGATGCCGCCGAGCGAGACCACGGCGTGGCTGCGGGCCCGGGGCGAGGGCGCCGCGCACCGGCCCGTCGACCCGGCAGCCGCGCCCGGGGCCGCCGCCCCCGACCCGGCCCCACCGTCACCGAGCCGCGCGGTCCCCTAGCCTTCGCGGGGCGCCCCAGCCCCGCCCCTCCCCGAAACCGTGGGCTGCCGCCCCCGGACCCCCGCCCTCCTCGTCTGGGGCTCCGCCCCTTTCCCCCTCCATCGGCGCTCCGCGCCTCGTCCTCAAACGCCGGACGGGCTGGAATTGCCTCGACTCACCGTCGTCGGGTGCCCGCCTGCGGTGGATCACGGTCAGCCGACGACGGCGCGCAGCGGACACTCCCAGCCCGTCCGGCGCTTGAGGACGAGGCCGAAGGCCGATGAAAGGGCGGGTGGGTGGGGGAACATGCCGGCAGTCGACGGCGGTGGGACGCGGGACGCATCCAGCCTGTCCGGCGCTTGAGGACGAGGCCGTCAGGCCGGTGACGGGCGGGTGGGTGGGACCGTGGTCGCGGGGGGGCAGCGCCCCCCAGCCCAGGCGGAACCGGTCGAGGCGCCCCCGCCAGATAGGATTGGGCGCAAACCCATCACGCCCACCCCAGAGGATCGCTGCATGCCTGGCATCACGCGCGAGGAGGTCGCCCACCTCGCCCGCCTTGCACGTCTGGAGCTGCAGGACGAAGAGCTCGACCACTTCGCCGGACAGCTCGACGACATCATCGGCGCGGTCGCCCGCGTCTCGGAGGTCGCCGACCAAGACGTACCGCCGACCTCGCACCCGCTGCCGCTGACGAACGTCATGCGCGCGGACGAGGTCCGCCCCTCGCTCACCCCGGAGCAGGCGCTCTCCGGCGCTCCGGCCCAGGAGCAGCAGCGTTTCAAGGTGCCGCAGATCCTGGGGGAGGACTAACCGACCATGACGGACCAGAACCAGATCATCAGGCTCACCGCCGCCGAGATCGCCGCGGGGATCGCGTCCGGCGAGCTCACCGCCGTCGAGGTCACCGAGGCCCACCTGGCCCGGATCGAGGCCGTCGACGAGAAGGTGCACGCCTTCCTGCACGTCGACCGCGAGGGCGCGCTCGCGCAGGCCCGCGCCGTGGACGAGAAGCGCGCCCGGGGCGAGCAGCTCGGCCCGCTGGCCGGTGTGCCGATCGCGCTCAAGGACATCTTCACCACCGAGGGCGTCCCGACGACCGTCGGCTCGAAGATCCTCGAGGGCTGGATCCCGCCGTACGACGCCACGGTCACCAGGAAGCTGAAGGCCGCCGACGTCGTCATCCTCGGCAAGACCAACATGGACGAGTTCGCCATGGGGTCGTCGACGGAGAACAGCGCCTACGGCCCCACCGGCAACCCCTGGGACCTGACGAGGATCCCCGGCGGCTCCGGCGGCGGCTCCTCCGCCGCGCTCGCCGCGTTCGAGGCGCCGCTCGCCATGGGCACCGACACCGGCGGGTCCATCCGCCAGCCCGCGGCCGTCACCGGCACGGTCGGCGTCAAGCCGACGTACGGCGGCGTCTCCCGCTACGGCATGGTGGCCTTCTCCAGCTCGCTCGACCAGGGCGGCCCCTGCGCCCGCACGGTGCTCGACGCGGCGCTGCTGCACGAGGCCATCGCCGGGCACGACCCGCTCGACTCCACCTCCATCGACGCCCCGGTCCCGCCGGTCGTCGAGGCCGCTCGCAACGGCAGCGTCCGGGGCATGCGCGTCGGCGTGGTCAAGCAGTTCCGCGGCGAGCACTACCAGGCCGGGGTGATGCAGCGGTTCGAGGAGTCCGTCGAGCTGCTGAAGGATCTCGGCGCCGAGGTCGTGGAGCTGGACTGCCCCTCCTTCGACCTGGGGCTCTCCGCGTACTACCTGATCGCGCCCAGCGAGTGCTCCTCGAACCTGGCCCGCTTCGACGCCATGCGCTACGGCCTGCGCGTCGGCGACGACGGCACCAAGTCCGCCGAGGAGGTCACCGCGCTCACCCGCGAGGCCGGCTTCGGTGACGAGGTCAAGCGCCGCGTCATGCTCGGTACGTACGCCCTCAGCTCCGGCTACTACGACGCGTACTACGGCAGCGCCCAGAAGGTCCGCACGCTCATCAAGCGGGACTTCGAGAAAGCCTTCGAGCAGGTCGACGTCATCGTGTCGCCGACCACGCCCACCACCGCCTTCCCGATCGGCGAGCGCGCCGACGACCCGATGGCGATGTACCTGGCCGACCTGTGCACCATCCCGACCAACCTGGCCGGCAACGCCGCCATGTCGCTGCCCTGCGGCCTGGCGCCGGAGGACGGGCTGCCCGTCGGCCTGCAGATCATCGCCCCCGCCATGAAGGACGACCGCCTCTACACGGTGGGCTCCGCCGTCGAGGCCGCCTTCGTGGAAAAGTGGGGCCACCCGCTGCTTGAGGAGGCACCGTCGCTATGAGCAAGGCGTTGAGCAAGGCCAAGGGCTTCAAGAAGTCCAGGACCGGTACGTATCTGTCGATCGGCACCACCGCCTTCGGCGCGATCAGCACGCTCAAGCAGGTCAAGAAGGCCCGCGCCGAGCACGACACGCTCCAGCTCGTCGACGCCGTCGTCTCCGCGGCGGCCATCGTCACGGGCATCGCGATCCTGGTGCGCGAGCTGAGGCGCATCGGCGACGACGACGTTCTGCTCGGCTGAGAGGGAAGTTCCAACACCGTGACTGCCACGACCACCCCCGAGCTGATGTCGTACGAGGACGCGCTCGCGTCGTACGACCCCGTCATGGGCCTTGAGGTCCATGTCGAGCTCGGCACCAGGACCAAGATGTTCTGCGGCTGCTCCACCGAGCTGAAGCAGGACGCGAACTCGCAGACCTGCCCCACCTGCCTCGGCCTGCCCGGCGCCCTGCCGGTCGTCAACAAGGTCGGCGTCGAGTCCGCGATCAAGATCGGTCTGGCGCTGCACTGCGAGATCGCCGAGTGGTGCCGCTTCGCCCGGAAGAACTACTTCTATCCGGACATGCCGAAGAACTTCCAGACCTCCCAGTACGACGAGCCGATCGCCTACAACGGCTACCTGGACGTCCAGTTGGAGGACGGCGAGGTCTTCCGCGTGGAGATCGAGCGCGCCCACATGGAGGAGGACACCGGCAAGTCCACGCACGTGGGCGGCGCCACCGGCCGCATCCACGGCGCCTCGCACTCGCTGCTCGACTACAACCGCGCGGGCATCCCGCTCATCGAGATCGTCACCAAGCCGATCGTCGGTGCCGGTGAGCGCGCCCCCGAGGTCGCCAAGGCGTACGTCGCCGAGCTGCGCGAGCTGATCAAGGCGCTCGGCGTCTCCGAGGCGCGCATGGAGCAGGGCCAGATGCGCTGCGACGTGAACCTCTCGCTGCGCCCCAGGGGCCAGGAGAAGTTCGGCACCCGCTCCGAGACGAAGAACGTCAACTCGCTGCGGTCCGTGGAGCGCGCCGCGCGCTACGAGATCCAGCGGCACGCGGCCGTGCTCGCCTCCGGCGGCACGATCGTGCAGGAGACCCGCCACTTCCACGAGGACGACGGCTCCACCACGTCGGGCCGGGTGAAGGAGGAGGCCGAGGACTACCGGTACTTCCCCGAGCCCGACCTGGTGCCGGTGGCCCCGTCCCGCGAGTGGGTCGAGGCGCTGCGCGCCGAACTGCCGGAGCTGCCGCTCGCGCAGCGCAACCGGCTGCGCGAGGAGTGGGGGATCTCCGCCCACGACATGCAGGCGATCCTCAACGCCGGCGCGATCGGCCCGATCGTGGCCACCATCAACGCGGGCGCGGACGCCGTCTCCGCCCGCAAGTGGTGGATGGGCGAGCTGGCGCGCAACGCCAACGAGCAGGGGGTCGAGCTCGGCGCCCTGCCGATCACGCCGGAGCAGGTCGCCCGGGTGAGCGCGCTCGTCGCCGCCGGTGACCTCAACGACAAGCTGGCCCGTCAGGTCATCGACGGCGTGCTCAAGGGCGAGGGCGAGCCGGACGAGGTCGTCGAGAAGCGCGGCCTGAAGGTCGTCTCGGACGAGGGCGCGCTGTCCACGGCCGTGGACGAGGCCATCGCGGGCAACCCGGGCGTCGCGGACAAGATCCGCGGCGGCAAGGTGGCCGCGGCCGGCGCCCTGGTCGGCGCGGTCATGAAGGCCACCCGCGGCCAGGCCGACGCCGCCCGCGTCAAGGAGCTCATCCTGGAGAAGCTGGGCGTCGAGGGCTGACGCCGGCACCGTCTCCCGTACGGGACAGGGGGCGCCGCCCCCCCCCCGGGGGGGGGCCCCCGCGGGGCGGGGGGGGGGGTGGGGGCCGGGGGACCCCAGCGTGGGTGGGGGGGGTGCGAGGGGGCCCTCGGGGACCA
>NZ_JASCXL010000207.1:0-6481 GCF_030010595.1 Streptomyces sp. CC224B
GCGGGGCGCCGCGCCGGGGGGGGGGGGGCGCGGCGCGCGTCCCGGGGGGGGGGGGGGGGGGGGGGGGCGGGGGAGGGGGGGGGGGGGGGGGGGGGGGGGGGGCGCGCCCCCCCCCCCCCCCCCCCCCCCCCCCCCCCCCCCCCCCCCCCCCCCCCCCCCCCCCCCCCCCCCCCGGGGGCCCCCCCCCCCCCCCCCCCCCCCCCCCCGCCCCGTTTCGCGTGTGGGCGCGGACGCGCTACCGCATCTTCGGCCCGCGCGGCATCCGTACGTTCTTCGGCATGGGCCCCTTGGGCAGCGGCATGTTGCTCATCAGGTCGCCCATGGCCTTCAGGCGGTCGTTGGTCGCCGTCACCTGCGGGCCCTGGAGGACGCGCGGCAGCTTCAGGAGCGTCGTGCGCAGCTTCTTCAGCTCGACCTGGCCCTCGCCGGAGCCGACGCTCACCACGTGCACGGGGACGTCGGCCACGATGCGGGCCATCTTCCTCTTCTCGGCGGCCAGCAGGGGCTTCACGCGGTTCGGGTTGCCCTCGGCGACCAGGACGATGCCGGCCTTGCCGACGGTCCGGTGCACCACGTCCTGGCTGCGGTTCATCGCGACCGCGGGGGTCGTCGTCCAGCCGCGGCCGATCTTGTCGAGCACCGCGGCCGCCGCGCCGGGCTGGCCTTCCATCTGGCCGAAGGCCGCCCGCTCGGCGCGGCGTCCGAAGACGATCGCCATCGCGAGGAAGGCGAGCACGAAGCCCAGGATGCCGAGATAGACAGGGTGGTCGATCCAGAAGCCGATCGCGAGGAAGACACCGAAGGTGACGATTCCCACAGCCGCGATGATGAGACCGATCTTGGAGTCGGTCCGCCGGGTCATCTTGTACGTCAGAGCGATCTGCTTGAGTCGCCCCGGGTTCGCCGCGGCGTCAGCCGCGGTGGTTTCCTTCCTCGCCATGCCCTGAGTCTACGTGTCCGCGCGGGCGACTACGACGTGCGGGTTCCTCCCGCCTCCTCCAGTACGCGCTGGGCCTCGACCCGGTCCTTCGCCCGGCGCCGGTCCTCGAGGACGGACGTCCAGGCGTTGCGGCGTGCGGTGCGCTGGCCGCCGCTCATGAGCAGCGACTCGACGGCGCGGAGCGCGTCGGTGACGGACGGAATGGCGGTGGCGCGAACGGGCGCGGCCTGCATGGTGATGCCCTCCGAGATCCGAGAAGCGATGGTTGAACGGGGGAACGCTACGAGTGGCTCTCGCTGGCACAGCGTCGTGCGGTGGGGGCCAGTGCTGGGACCGCCGCCAGGGCTCTGGGTAAGGCTCTACGTGCGGTAGTTCCAGCGTCACTGATTGGTGTTACCAGGACGTGACTGAGCGGTCAAACGCCGATGAAACCTTGACGCGAGGGCCCCGAACGCTGACGCGGCCCGTACGGTCCCCCTCACCTGCGGGGACCGTACGGGCCGCGTTTTCTCGGCCATTACTGGGCGGTAGTCGCTTGTGCGCGGATTCACACGCTGGCTGCCCGGGGCTGGGGGCCGCACCCCGGCGGAACCGGAGCGGAACCGGAGCCCCGCCGGGGCCGCGGCGGAGCCGGACCGGGAGCCGGCGTCAGACCGCCTGCGAGGCCACGTACGAGCCGCGCCGCTCGATCGCCATCTGGTACAGCCGCCCCGCGCGGTACGAGGAGCGGACCAGCGGGCCCGACATGACGCCGGAGAAGCCGATCTCCTCGGCCTCCTCCTTGAGCTCCACGAACTCCTGCGGCTTGACCCAGCGCTCCACCGGGTGGTGGCGCACCGACGGGCGCAGGTACTGCGTGATGGTGATGAGCTCACAGCCCGCGTCGTGGAGCTGTTGCAGCGCCTCGCTGACCTCCGCGCGCTCCTCGCCCATGCCGAGGATCAGGTTCGACTTGGTCACCAGGCCGGCCGCGCGGGCCTCGGTGATGACCTTCAGGGAGCGCTCGTAGCGGAAGCCGGGGCGGATGCGCTTGAAGATGCGCGGCACCGTCTCGACGTTGTGCGCGAGGACCTCGGGGCGGGACGAGAAGACCTCCGCGAGCTGGTCGGGCTCGGCGTTGAAGTCCGGGATCAGGAGTTCGACCTTGGTGTGGCCGCTCGCGCGCTCCGCGGTCATGGCGTGGATCTGGCGCACGGTCTCCGCGTACAGCCAGGCGCCGCCGTCCTCCAGGTCGTCGCGGGCGACGCCGGTGATCGTGGCGTAGTTCAGGTCCATCGTGACGACGGACTCGCCGACGCGGCGGGGCTCGTCCCGGTCCAGGGCCTGCGGCTTGCCGGTGTCGATCTGGCAGAAGTCGCAGCGCCGCGTGCACTGGTCGCCGCCGATGAGGAACGTCGCCTCCCGGTCCTCCCAGCACTCGTAGATGTTGGGACAGCCCGCCTCCTGGCAGACCGTGTGCAGGCCCTCGCTCTTCACGAGTTTCTGCAGGGCGTTGTACTCGGGACCCATCTTCGCCCGGGTCTTGATCCACTCGGGCTTGCGCTCGATGGGGGTCTGGGCGTTCCGGACCTCCAGGCGCAGCATCTTGCGCCCGTCGGGGGCGACTGCGGACACGACCGACTCCCTACATCTTCGATTCCTCGGCGCACACCAGCGTACGCCCGTGCTCATTTCGGCCTCGCCCCCGGGCAACCTTCGGGTACGCGGGTGCATTCCCGGCCCGGGCCCGCCGCGGCCGGTGAGGCCACCGGGGCCGTCGGGGCCGCCGGAGTCGTCGGGGCCGCCCGCCGGGCACCGGGCCGTGCGGCCGGGCCGTGCGCGGCGCGCGGCCGTACCGTCCGGCCGCACCGCCCGGCGGCCGTGGCTACGCCGTGACCCGCTCGACCTCGCGCGGCTTCGGCTCCGCGTTCTCCAGGACGTCGCGCAGGTGCTCCTCCACCACCGGGAGCACCTCGGCGATGGTGACGTCACGGCCCAGCTCGTTGGCGATCGAGGTCACGCCCGCGTCGCGGATGCCGCACGGCACGATCTTGTCGAACCAGGTGTTGTCCGGGTTCACGTTCAGCGAGAAGCCGTGCATCGTCACGCCCTTCGCGACGCGGATGCCGATCGCCGCGACCTTGCGGTCCTCGCGGCGCTGGCCCGCGTTGGACGGCGCGTACTCCGGGCCGTTGAGGCGGGCGTCGAACTCGTCGTCCGTCAGGCGCGGGTCGAAGTCCAGGCTGAGGCCGCCGAGCGCCGGGCGCCGCTCCACCGGGTCGCCGAGGACCCATACGCCGCTGCGGCCCTCGACGCGCGTGGTGGCCAGGCCGAAGTCGGCACACGTTCGGATAAGTGCCTCTTCCAGGCGCCGTACATGTGCTACGACGTCCACCGGACGGGGCAGTTTCTGGATCGGGTAGCCGACGAGCTGGCCCGGTCCGTGCCAGGTGATCTTGCCGCCGCGGTCCACGTCCACGACGGGCGTGCCGTCCAGCGGGCGCTCGCTGTCCTCGGTGCGCCGGCCCGCCGTGTACACCGGCGCGTGCTCCAGGAGCAGGCAGGTGTCCGGCACCTCGTCGGCGAACCGGGCCGCGTGCACGCGGCGCTGCTCGTCCCAGGCCTCCTGGTACTCGACGTACTCCGGGCCGAAGCCCACCCGGATGAATCGCAACTCGCCCACGGCGCCTGCCTCCCTGATCTCACCGTGCCCCGGAACCCCGCCGCGCACGGAAACCTTCACCGTGCACGGATCGCGCCCCCAGCCACTGTACGACTGGCGTCGTCCCGTCAGCCGTCCGGCCAATCCTCACACGATCGGATGAATGGGGCTTGAAGGCCCTGATGGGGGCCCTGGAGGCCGTTACATTCACGCCGTTCACGAGGCCATAAGGGCTGCTCAAGGCAGGCCCAAAGGGCAGGAGACCGCACAGCTGATGACGGAACGACCCCCGCAGCGCACCCCCAACCGCCAGCTCGCCGCACTCATCGCGGAGGCCGGATTCTCCAATGCGGGCCTGGCCCGACGTGTCGATCAGCTAGGGCTCGAACACGGGCTCGATCTCAGGTACGACAAAACATCGGTGACACGGTGGCTGCGCGGCCAGCAGCCGCGCGGCACGACACCCGCGCTCATCGCCGAGGTCTTCACCCGGCGCCTGGGCCGCCGCCTGTCGGCGCAGGACCTCGGGCTCGACGCGTGCGCGCCCGTCTACGCCGGCCTGGAGTTCGCGGCGACGCCCGAGGAGGCCATCGACATCGTCGGCGGCCTGTGGCGCAAGGACTCCGGCAGCCACGCCGAGCTGCGCAAGATCGCCTTCACCCCGGCCGGGCTCGTGGTGCCGAGCCGGGACTGGCTCATCGGCCGGGCCGACGAGCGCGTCGCCCGGGGCGGGGAACCGCCGCAGGCCCCGCGGGTGCCCCCGCAGGGCCGTCCCGGCGTGCCCCGCCAGCGCCGTGACACCGACCGCGGCCCCGGCCACCGCGTATCCGGCGGCGACATCGCCGCCCTGCGCTCGGTCGGCGAGCTGTTCCGCGCCCTCGACCACGCCTACGGCGGCGGCCACGCCCGCCAGGCCCTCGTGCGCTACCTGGAGCACGAGGCCGAGCCGATGCTGCGCGGCACCTACAACGAACAGGCCGGGCGCCGCCTCTTCGCGGCCGCCGCCGACCTCACCCGGCTCGCGGGCTGGACGTCGTACGACATCGCGGCGCACGGCCTCGCCCAGCGGTACTTCGTGCAGGCCCTGCGCCTGTCGCAGGCCGCGGGCGACCGGGCGTACGGCTCCTACGTGCTGGTCACGATGAGCCGGCAGGCCGTCTACCTCGGCCACGGCCGCGAGGCCGTGCAGCTCGCCCGCGTCGCCCAGCAGGGCGTCGGCTCCTCCGCCCCGCCCGTCGTGCAGGCCCTGCTGCACGCCGTCGAGGCACGCGGGCACGGCGTCCTCGGCGAGGTGCGTGCCTGTACGGCGTCCATGGTGCGGGCCGAGCGGGCCCTGGAGACGGCCCGGCCCGGTGACGAGGTGCCGTACTGGGCGCGGTTCTTCGACGAGGCCCAGCTCGCCGACGAGTTCGCGCACTGCAACCGCGACCTCCAGCAGTACCGCGCCGCCGCCCAGCACGCCGAGCGCTCCCTCCAGCTCAGGGCCCCCGGCTACGCCCGCTCCCGGCTCTTCTGCCGCGTGGTCCTGGCCGCCTCGCGCCTGGGCCTCGGCGAGCTGGAACAGGCCTGCCAGCTCGGCGCCGAGGCGGCGCAGGCGGCGGGGGAGATGCGCTCGGTGCGGGCCGTGGAGTACGTACGGGACTTCGAGCGGCGGCTCGAACCGTACCGGGACGCCGCTCCCGTGCGGGCTTACCGTGACAAGGTCGCGGCGCTCGGGTGAGGTGGGGCGCCCCTTGCGGGCGCCCCCCGCCCCCACTTCCCCCTCTGTGACCGCCGCGGGTGCGTGGGGGCTGGGCGCGCAGTTCCCCGCGCCCCTTACGGGGCACTGTTCAGGCTGCCGTCGGGAGGGGGGACTCCTTCAGGGCCGGTGCGACGCCCAGGTCGGCCAGGGCCGCGTGGGCGGCGCGGCGGCCCGAGTGGAGGGCGCCCTGCACCGTGCTGGTGTCGCGGTGGTCGCCGCACACGTACAGGCCCGACAGGAGCCGCACCGGACGGCGCAGGTCGTGCGGCGGCGGCATCGCGGGCACCGCCTCGCGGGTGTGGTGGGCGGCGAGCAGCTCCCAGCGGTCGGTCGGGGTGCCGTACAGCGCGGCGAGGTGGGCGCGGACGGTGCGGTCGAGGTCGTCCGGCGGCGGGCCCAGCACCGTCGACGACACCAGGACGCGGCCCGCGGGCGCGCGCGTGGGGTCCACGTGACTGACGACCGCGGTGTGCGCGACGGGGCCGCGCCGGTCGGCGTCCAGGAGCAGCGCGGGCTCGGCCAGCGGCGGCTCCGGCACCGCGTGGTGCACCACCGTCACCGGGTGGAACGCCGGCACGCGCAGGCCCGGCAGCAGTTCCGCGGCGGCGCGCGCGTCGGTGGCCAGGAGCACGCCGCGGCAGGTCAGCTCGCCGTGCTCAGCGGTCGTGACGCGGTCGGCGGCCACCGCCGTGACACGGACGCCGGTGCGCACCGTCCCCGGCGGCAGCGCGGCCGCGAGGAGCTCGGGCAGGGCGTCGGCGCCGCCCTCGGGCAGGCAGAGCCGGCCGCGCGCGAACGCGTGCAGGGCGAGGTCGGCGCACCGGCTGGACGTCGTCAGGCCCGGGTCGCACAGCAGGGCCGAGAGCAGCGGGCGCAGGAAGCCCTCGACGGTGCGCTGCGGCAGGCCGCGCGCGGCCAGGGCCCGCCCGGCCGGGAGTTCGGGGCGCGCGAGCAGCCGCCGGACCGGTGTCGCGGCGAGCCGGGCGAGCGCGGCACCGAGCCGGGCCTGGTCGAGCGCGCTCCCCAGGGGCGCGCCGCGCGCGTCGTGTGGAACCCCCCCGGGCTCCCCGCCCGGCCCCCCGTGTGCTAGGGTACCCCCCCCCCGGGTCGCGGGGCGACCCGGGCAGCAGCGGACGGATATGCTCGGCGTGCGCGGCGT
>NZ_JASCXL010000208.1:0-6409 GCF_030010595.1 Streptomyces sp. CC224B
CACCCCCGCGCGCCCGCGCCTGGGCGCCCCCGCCGGGCGGGCCGGCGCCCCCCCGACGGCGAGCACCCCCCACCCCGGCCGGGGTGCGGGCTCCTGTGGAGTGCCGCCGTACGGACGGTCAGGCGCTGATCTCGGCCGCCTGGCGCTCCTCGTCCTCCAGGGCGCGCTCCGCCGCGTTGTCGAGCGTCGCGAGCACCCACTGCTCGAAGTCGATGCCCGACTGCTCGGCGGCCTTGTGCCACCACTGGAGCCGGCTGCCGGGCACCGCGAGGCGCCGCATCGTCTCGGTGGTCTGCGAGCCGTCCCGCACCTCGTTCTCACGCGCCATGCGGATGGCGTTGCGGAGCTGCTTGGTCGTCCACTGCAACTGCTCCGCGCGGTCGAGCCACAGCTCCTGCTCGTCGATCGGCAGGGACGCCAGTTCCGCGTGGTGCTGGAAACTCAGCGCCGAGCGCCGGCGGCTGAAGTCGAAGCGCCGCGACACCCACGCGTAGTTGCGCAGGGTCTGGTACTGGAGGCCCGCCGCGCGTATTCCGCGCTGGTAGCGGTCGGTGTAGTGGTCCTTGCCGTATACCAGCCAGTCCCCCAGCCACCAGGAGGACGAGTTCACAATTCCGGAGAGCTGGCGTCCGGCCCGCTCCCAGTCCTCGAAGGTCAGCCCGGCCGGCATTTGCAGGCCCACCTTCGTCGTCAGCACCTGGCCACGACGCTCGTCCACTCGTCGCTGCCGCGGGACCGTATTCGCGTTTCTACGGAACAGCGCAACCTTCGAGTCCTCGAGGTCGCCGACCTGGTTCGTCATCATGCCTCCATGTGAATGAAGTGCGAACGGACGCGGACACCATGGATCGCGTCCGTACGGAATAAGCCATGCGGGTTCGGCAGCCATGACCGAGGCCCCGCCCCAGGGGCCGGTCGCCGTCGCGCTCCGCGCGCGGCACAGGCTGGCCGATCAATCAGCCGATCGGCCGGATGAGAGATCGTTCGAGCCGCTCGCCGCGGCGGAGCACCCGGAGTTCCGTCTCCTCAGGGGTGGCCCGTCCGCGCGGCCGCGCGCGTCATCCCGCCGTCAGGGCGCCTCTACCGGGCGAGGCGGCCATCGGCGCAGAGCACGGGCAGGTCCGGCCGTTCGGCGCGTCCCTCAGGACAGCGCACCAGGCATTCAGTCGGCATGTGTGCGGATTCGTACATCAACTTTTCGCCCCCGTTCAACTACTCGCCCCGTATCGCCCGGGCCCACCCACTCCGTGCCGTCGGTACGGCGACGTCTCCCATCGCTGCCGAGTGCTCGTTTCGAAGTGGTGTCCGCCCAGGCCTCACCGAGTAGAACCCGGCCCCTGTTGGAGATTCAAGGAAGGGGGCGTCGCTCGTCGCGACTTTTCGAAGTCCGAACACGCGCCCCCATCACCGCTAACTCCGGCACGGTACGGCCCGTCTCTCCACGCGGGCCGACGCCGGATCAGTTCCTTCGAATACCCTCCGCCAGTCAAGCCCGAAATCGAGCCAATATCCGATACGGCGGGGAACAGTTGCAGACGAGAAGGGAAAGTGCCGGAGAACGGGGTGCATCTCGACGTTTGCGACCTGATCCCGGCAAACGGTGATGATCCATTACCAGGCCGTGCCTAGCCGATTCCCAAGGGCGTCAGGGAACGCTAGCACTATCTATACGAACTCTTAACGCGGGTAAGCGGCCGCGCTCTTCGGTCATTCCTCGCATGACCCCCGGCCCGCCGCCGCCCCGACCCGCGATGCGGAGGCGCGTCGCTCCCGTGGAGCATGAGGTGGGAGGCGCCGCGAGCGGCGTAGCGGAAGCCGTGGGGGCACTCGTACGGCCGCCCGGCGAGGGCGCGTGCGCCCCTCCGGCCGGGGCGCGTCGGCGGGTCAACGGGGCTGGTGCGACGGCGTATTGCCACACCGGTCACGCCCGCACCAAGATGGTGCGCGGCGCTCGCGGATCCTAGACTCGACGCTCGGCAACCGCCGCTCAGGGACGTACGGGAGGGATCGCAGCATGGTTGTGCCCTGCGCACCGCCAACGTCAACTCCGGCCAGCGAGGTGCCCGGCCCTCAGTTCGCGTCACCCTTCAGCGACTTCACCGACCAGGTCTTCCAGCACCTCCGCCGCTCGGACCAGCGCCGCTGGGCCGGGGCCTACCTCGCGGGCCTGCTCATCACTCCCGGCAAGAAGTCCGTGCGCCGCCTGGCCGGGGCCGTCTCGGCCTCGCCCACGGCCGTGCAGTCCCTGCGCCAGTTCGTCAGCCTCAGCCCCTGGGACTGGGAGCCGGTCATGGACCAGCTCACGCGCTGGGCCGAGGGCCACGGCCCCGCCACCACGTGGGCGATCGGCCGCGCGGTGCTGCCCAAGCGCGGTGACCGCTCCGTCGGGGTGCACCGCTACTTCGACCCCGGCACGGGCCGCACCCTCAACTGCCAGCTCGGGCTCGGCGCGTTCCTCTGTATCGGCGGCCTCCAAGTCCCGGTCGAGTGGCGGCTGTTACTCCCCGCCCCCTGGACCGAGGACCCGCAGCTCCGCCGCCGCGCGCGCATACCCGACGAGGTCCGCCACCGCCCGCTGTGGGCGCAGGCCCTGGACCTGGTCGACACCCTGGAGGCCCGGACCGCGCCGACGCCCGCGCCGGTCGTCGCCGACATGAGCGACGACCCCGACACCGCGCTCCTGCTGCGCGGACTCAGCCAGCGCGCCCGTGACTTCGTCGTCGCCGTCCCCCCGCACCTGAAGGTCCTGCCGATCGGCGAGCGCACCGCGAACGGCCCGGAGCCGGTCAGCGCCCGGGCCCACATCTCCCAGGGGAACACCGACACGGTCGAGGTGACCACCGCGGACGGGCGCAAGCAGGAGCTGCCGGTCCAGTCGGTCCTGGTCCGCCTGCCGGGCGCCCGGCCCGGGGCCACGCAGGAGTACCCGTACCGCCTGTTCACCGAGGTGCTGCCGGACGGCCGCCCGGCGACCCTCTGGATCACCAGTCTCACGCACCGCCGACTCGACAACGTTGCCTCACTGGCCACCAACCGTCACGGCACCACCGCCGCCGTCGCGAGCATGGAGCGCCACTTCGGCCTCCTCGACTTCGAGGGCCGGTCGTTCCCGGGCTGGTACCACCACATGACGCTCGTCTCGGCCGCGTACACGTATCAGCGACTCACGCACCGGCCGGTCCCCCGGCACCTCCCGTGCTGCCCCGCACCGCACGTGTGCACGGCGCCGGAGCGGCTCCACATGGCGGGCCACTGACCACTCCGGGAGGCCACCCCGGCCCGCCCGGCACCGGCGGCAGGGCGCGCGCCGCGAAGGTGCGGCCCCGGAGACCGCCGGGGGAGGTCGGTCTCCGGGGCCGCGGGGCCGGGCCGGAGCGCGGCAGCACACCGGCCCGTGGCCGTGGCGGGCGCGGGGCCTGTCCGCCCGCCGGGACACACCGGCCGGGCGGCGCCGGTCAGTTCACCCAGCCCGTGTAGCTCCGGGCGCCCGCGCGGGCGGGGCGCCGCCGGGAGCGGCGGCCCTGTTCGCCGGAGTCGAGCAGCGCGGAGACCTCCCGCACCAGCCAGGCGTTGACGGACAGCCGCTCCCGGCCGGCGGCCTCCTCGATACGGCTCTTGAGGCGCTCCGGGGGCCGGAAGTTGATGCGGGACGTCTGGCGCTCCTCACCGGCCGCCGCCCCCGCCACCGCGGCGGACGCGTCCGCGGAACCGGCGCGGCCCTCGCCACCGCCCCGCTCGGCGCCATCCGCCACCTCGCCGCCGTGCCGGTCCGGCGCGGGCGGTGTCACGACGAACGCGGGGTCGAGGCCGCGCAGCCGGATCTCGACGGACCCGGGGGCCAGATCGCGGGTGATCTCGTCCGCGGCGGCCGACAGCGCGTCCAGCAGCGTGAGCCGCACGGCGGCTCCCAGCGGCGCGATCAGGCGTTCGGCCAGCTCACGCGCCTCCTCGTCGCCCGTCTCCACCGCGGCCGAGAGCTCCTGGCGCAGCTGGTCGACGTACCGCGAGAGTTCCATGGCGCCATAGTTGCACCACTCTGGCACCACGGGCAAGCATTCGATTTCCCCGACGGCACGAGGGAACGACGAAAGGCCGCCTCCGCAGTGCCCTGCGAAAACGGCCTTCGACCCGCTGTGAAGCTGGTCGGGACGACAGGATTTGAACCTGCGACCCCTTGACCCCCAGTCAAGTGCGCTACCAAGCTGCGCCACGTCCCGTTGCCCGCTTGACCTGGGGTTTCCCCTGGCCGAACGCGCACCGAAACAATACCGCACTCGGGCCGGTGATCGCTCCCGCCTTTCCCTCTTGACCTCAAGCGCACTTCAACTTGCACGCTCTCCGCATGACGACCACCACGGAACACACCTACACCTACGCGGACCTGCCCGGCCTGATGCGCCTGATGACGGGCGACGAGAAGCACGGCCCCGCGGCGACGTCCACGCTCGACGCGCTCTGGGTCCTCTACGACCGTGTGCTGCGGGTCACACCGGAGCGTGCCGACGACCCGGAGCGCGACCGGTTCCTGCTCTCCAAGGGGCACGGCCCGATGGCGTACTACGCGATCCTGGCCGCCAAGGGCTTCGTGCCCGTGGACTGGCTGGAGGGGTTCGGGGCGTACGACTCCCCGCTCGGGCACCACCCGGACCGGGTGCTGGTGCCGGGGGCCGAGATCGGCAGCGGTTCGCTCGGCCACGGCCTGCCCCTCGCGGTCGGCACGGCCCTCGGGCTGAAGGCCCGCGGGCTCACCGACCCGGGCGTGTGGGTGCTGGTCGGCGACGCGGAGCTGGACGAGGGCAGCAACCACGAGGCCATCGCCTACGCCGGGCCCGCGGGCCTGGAGCGGCTGCACGTGCTCGTGATCGACAACGCCTCGGCGTCGTACGCCCGCCCCGGCGGCATCGCCGCCCGCTTCGAGGCCGCGGGCTGGTCCGCCGTGACCGTCGACGGCCGCGACCACGACGCGCTGCACGCCGCCTACACCGCGCCGCACCCCGGGCGGCCGCACGTGGTCGTGGCCCGCGTCGAGCCCAAGGATCACACGGGCGAACCCAAGTCCGCCTGACCCGCGCCGCGCCCCTCCCCCTTTCGCTTCTCCCTCCCGTACCCGGAAAGGACCTGTTCCCATGGACACCATGCGTGATCGTTTCGCCCCCGTCATGGCGCGACTGCTCGACGAGGACCCGCGCGTCGCCGTCGTACTCGCCGAGATCGGCAGGGACGCCTTCGAGGAGGCGATGCGCACGCACCCGGACCGGGTGATCAACGTCGGTATCCGGGAGCAGCTCCTCGTCGGCGCCGGGGCGGGCCTGGCCCTCGCCGGGCTCCGGCCGGTCGTGCACACCTTCGCCAGCTTCCTCGTGGAGCGCCCCTTCGAGCAGGTCAAGCTGGACTTCGGTCACCAGGGCGTGGGCGGGGTCCTGGTCAGCGCGGCGGCGTCGTTCGACTGGCCCGAGGGCGGCTTCACCCACATGGCGCCGGGCGACGTCGGGGTCCTCGACACGCTGGACGGCTGGACCGTGCACGTCCCGGGCCACCCGGACGAGGCCGAGACGCTCCTGCGGCACGCGGTGGGCCCGGGGCCGGACGGCACGGCCAAGGACGACAAGGCGTACGTCCGGCTGTCCGTGCAGGCCAACCAGGCGCCGATGGCGGTGGACGGCGCGCGCATGCTGCCCGTGCGGCAGGGGCGCGGGGGCGTCGTGGTCGCCGTCGGCCCGATGCTGGACCACGTCCTCGCGGCGACGGAGGGCCTCGACGTCACCGTCCTGTACGCGACGACGGTGCGGCCCTTCGACGCGGCCACGCTGCGCGGGGCCGTCGCGGACCTCGGCCCGGGTGCCGCCGCCGACGTCGTCCTCGTCGAGCCCTACCTCGCCGGTACGTCCACGGCCGCCGCGAACGACGCGCTGCTCGACGTCCCCCACCGGGTCCTGGGACTCGGCGTGGGCCGCGCCGAACTGCGCCGCTACGGACGCGTGGAGGAGCACCTGCGGGCCCACGGCCTGGACGCGGCATCGCTGCGCGCGCGTATCACCGCTTTCCTGCCGACAGCAGCGTGAGACCTGCCGACAGCGGCGTGAGAATCGACGGGGGCGTCAGCCCGTCCGGCGCGCGCGGAGGAACGCGCCCGACGAGCGTCTCAGCCGGTCCCGCGCGCGGACGAACACGGACCGACGAGGGTCTCAGCCCGTCCGGCGTTTGAGGACGAGGCGCGGAGCGCCAACGACGGGGGAAAGGGGCGAAGCCCCAGACGAAAGGGCGGGGGCCCGGGGGCGGGGGCCCGGGGGCGGCCGCCCCGGGTTTCGGGAAGGGGCGGGCCTGGGGCGCCCCCCCGCGGCCCCCCCAACACCCCCCCCCCCCCCCCCCCCCCCCGGGCGCGCCCCCCCCCCCACCCCCCCCCGGCGCG